>DAISHL010000229.1:0-4263 GCA_036822555.1 Bacteroidota bacterium
CCCCAGTTCTCTTCGTTTATTACCTTGCCTCCCAAATCGGTAATGGTTTTCTTGAATTTTTTTGCGGCCTCCTTTGCCTGATCATCAGACAAAACGGGAGTTAAAATGAAGACCGTCTCATAATGTTTATCCATTTCTTTGTTTTTTAAGGGACGCAAAGATAGTAAGTTTTTTTGTACTACCAAACAAAATGAGCACTTTTAATGGTAAAACTTCCTGAATCTCAACGTAAAACGTCAAGTTACGAATGTACGTACCAATCTTAAAGAATTAATTTAAGTTGTTGAAAATAAGAGAGATATCAAATCAGACTAAGTTGATTCAATTTTTCGTTAAAAAATTGGGAAGTTCGGTTGGTATAGTATTTCTGCTTGAACTGACCCACCCATTGAACCCCTTTGATGCTATTGGTCAAAAAAACCTCATCGCCATTCATGAGGGTATTTACGTTGAGCTGATTCTCAAAGTGCAGGATCTTGTGTTCATGGGCCAATTGCAAGATGTGTTTGCGCATAACTCCAGCAATGCATCCTTCAGTTAAAGGGGCGGTGAACAAAGTGCCATTCTTTACCACAAATACATTGGTGCTTATGGATTCACAAATATTTCCATTTTCATTGATCAGTAAACATTCATCAAGGTTCATGCTTTGTTTGGCTAGTCCGGCCATAACATAATGCAAGGCATTGGTACTTTTGATATTAGAAAGTTTATTGATCTGTTTACGCATTTCTGCATAGATGTCAACCCAAAGCCCCTTCTGATTCAGCTCGTATCCTTTGCTTTCCAGGGGTTCAGTCTCAATCAAAAAAGTGATGTCGTTTGTTTCGGGGCTGTAATACCCGCCTTCATTTCTGAACACTGTTAGTCGTATCCTGGCATCTTTGCCAATGGAATTCTTTTTTAACAAGGCTTCAATGAGCAAGCGAATATTCTCGGTCTTAAATTCTGCCGGAACATTCATACGCAGAACGGTCATGCCAAGCTTGATTCGGGTAACGTGATCACTTAAGAACATGATCTTGCCGTTGCAAAGACGTATGCTTTCAAACAATGCATCGCCATACCTGAAAGCCCTGTTCTGAAAGGAAATGGCAGGCTCGTAAAGGCTAATGAAATGCCCGTTGTATATGCAAAACTGATCCAGCAATTTTATAATGGTAAATTTCGATGCTTTATGGAAAACATTAGGATCGAATTACCATAACTTAATAACAGTAATTGGTTAATGAAAGCTTTACCAGGCTTTCAAATTCGCAATTTTAAATGTACATTTGCACTAAATAAAACACACAATGAAAGATATATTTGAAAAGGTGGTTGCCAATATGGGACCATTGGGACAACACTCTCATGAAGCACACGGATACTTTACATTCCCTAAACTGGAAGGTGAGATCGGTCCGCATATGACCTTCAGAGGAAAGAAGCTTTTGAACTGGAGTTTGAACAACTATTTAGGTTTGGCCAATCATCCGGAAGTAAGAAAAGCAGATGCTGATGCTGCAGCACAGTTCGGCTTGGCATTACCTATGGGTGCGCGTATGATGAGTGGTAATTCAGTGTATCACGAGCAATTGGAAAGAGAATTATCAGCATACGTGCAAAAGGAAGATACTATCCTTTGTAATTTTGGATATCAGGCAATGGTAAGTGCCATTGATGCATTGGTTGACAGACACGATGTTATCGTATATGACTCTGAGAGTCATGCCTGTATCTTGGATGGCGTGCGTTTGCACATGGGTAAACGTTATGTGTTCAAGCATAATGATGTAGCTGATTGTGAGAAACAATTACAACGTGCCACAAAGCTTGCTGAGCAGACTGGTGGAGGAATTCTAGTGCTTACTGAAGGTGTTTTCGGGATGCGCGGTGATCAGGGTAAACTAAAAGAGATCGTTGAATTGAAGAAAAAATTCAAATTCCGTTTGTTTGTTGACGATGCACATGGCATTGGTACAATGGGACCAAATGGTGGAGGAACAGGTGAGGAGCAAGGTTGCCAGGATGGAATTGATGTGTATTTTGGAACATTTGCAAAATCGTTCGCCCTTATTGGCGGGTTCATCAGCTCTACAAAGCAGATCGTTACTTTCTTACGTTACAATATGCGTAGTCAGATCTTTGCGAAGAGCTTGCCAATGCCATTGGTTGTTGGCGCTTTAAAGCGTATCGAATTGATGAGAAATCATCCTGAATACCGTGAGAAATTGTGGGAGATCACACGTGCCTTGCAAGGCGGATTGGTTGCCGCTGGATTCAATATTGGCGATACCAATAGTCCGGTTACACCTGTATATTTAAATGGAAGTATTCCTGAGGCCACCAACATGGTGAAGGATCTTCGTGAGAACTTCGGTATTTTCTGTTCAATGGTTACGTATCCTGTGATCCCTAAGGGAATGATCATCTTACGTTTGATCCCAACGGCAGTTCATACACATGAGGATGTGAAGTACACCATTGAGTGTTTTAGTAAAATTGTAAATAAACTTAAGAATGGAGAGTACATGAGCGATTCTCTTGCGAAGGTTGATGTAGACCTCTAAAGTGTACTAAATTGATTTATATGATCCCGGTTAGAAATGACCGGGATTTTTTTATTGTTAAAAACACATTTTTTTTAACATAAATATAAAATTAACGAAAAGTGATTTGAGAATTTACTAAATTTGAAAACAAACTATTAAACTAATAAAAATGAAAAAAATTTATTTATCGCTTTTGGCTGCCGCTGCTATGACTACAGCCGGATACGCTCAAAAACCATCTGTAGTTAGCAATGGCAATGTACCTGCTTCTAGAACTATGGAAATGAATGTTGGTTCTGCATTGTTGAACAAAACTGCTGCTAACGTTCCAATTGTAGATACTGTTGACTATTATTTCTGGAAACAATTCTTCAAGAAATCAACTCCTCCATACACAAGCTTTCCTACTTATTCAATCGTTCCAACATCAACTAACGTAGTTGCTTCAAGTGCTTTCGGTTCTATTTTCCGTAACACTGGTGCTCAGGCAGTATTTGGTGCAGAAGCATTAACAATGCGTGCTCCAAGTTCTCCAAACGGAACTGTAAACGTTGTTCTTCAGATCTTTAACGCCCCTGCTGGTATTCCAACTGGTGCTGCTTTAGGATCTTGTACAACTGGTGTATCTACATCAACTGCTGGTGTATACGTTGGTTGTGATTTCGCTTCTGCAGTTTTAGTTAATAATGAGTACGTTATCACTTTAAAGCCATCTTCATCAAATCCTGCTGATGGTATCACAGTGTTCATGACTTCAGCTACTCAACCAACTTCAGCTGCTACTCAAAACAAATTTGGTGAAGGAAACGGTTATATCCGCACTTCAGGTGGTACATGGTATTCATTAACTGGTGTGTTCACTCCAACTGCTGAAACTGATTTCGAACCAGTTGTTGCTGCTCGTGTTGGTTATTCAATTACTGCTGATCACTCTGCTTCAACTTCTCAAACAGTTTGTAATACAGCTGGTGTTAACTATCCAAACACTTCTTCAGCTTGGTTAACTAACAGACAGTTCAATATGAACCGTTTCGTTAAATATTGGGCTCCTTTCACCAACCCACAGTACACTGTAGTAGCTAATGCTGCTGATTCAATTTTTACTTGGAACTTTGGTGATGGTTCAACTAAGTATTTAACTTCTCCAACTCACACTTATATCTCTGTAGCAACTTCAGGTTCAATCAATGATGCTTTAATTGCTAAGCACATGAAAATGAGTGGTTCTAATGTTAAAAATTTAGATAGCAAATCATGGTCTATCTATGTTAACGTTTGTAACGTTGGTTTAGCTGAGAACAGCATCGAAAGCAAAATGTCAGTTTATCCAAACCCTGCAACTGATAAAGTTGTTGTTTACTTGAACGATGTTACTGCAAACACTAAGATCGAAGTAATGAATGCTTTAGGTCAAGTTGTTTTAGCTACTTCTAACGTTTCTGACAAGAATGAATTGAACACTGAGTCTTTGGCTAAAGGTGTTTATTTCGTAAAAGTTAGCAATGGTAAAGAATCAGCTACTTCTAAGTTGATCATCAACAAGTAATTGATCTTACATATAGTTTTAAGAACCCTTCGGAATTCCGAAGGGTTTTTTTATGAATTGAATTATGTATTTTTGATGAAATCCAAGATTCATGAAAAAGATAGTGTTCGCATTTTGCTTTTTAGCCGCATTATAGCTTAATGCTCAAGTTAATTTAATGGTTACTGCCCCAAACGCCAGTCT
>DAISHL010000230.1:0-4230 GCA_036822555.1 Bacteroidota bacterium
TAAAATTTCACTTTATGAAAAAACAAACAACCCTTAACATCCTGAAAGGCCTAAGCTTTCAGACACTTTTATTTTTTGCGTTGTCAATAAATACGGTGTTAGCACAAAAAGATTCAAGTTCAAACAGATCAGATTACAAAGGATACATCATGTTCTCCTTAGGTACTGCATCTCCATTAGGTGACCTTGCAGATCAAAACATGAACAATCCAAATTCAGGTATGGCATCAACCGGTGCTGATGTAAGATTAAGTGCCGGCTATTTGTTAACTGACTATGTTGGTATATGCGCTATGTACCATGGCGAATCATTCCTACTGATTGCTCAATCAATGGCAGAACAAATGGCTTCTGCTTATCCCGGTACAGCATACACTGTTGCGATCAACTCAGGCAGGTGCATTTGAGGAAAGATGTTTGGTTGATTTGGAAATTTTCCGCTCACCAAATCAAAAAAGATAATAGCACAACCTAAACTAATGATTGGATTTGCCCTTGGCACTTCACCCGATTTTAGTATAACTGCATCTAGAACTACTGGAGGGATAACGCAAACATCCACTGCCCATCAACTTTCAGCACCTTCACAAGCTGTTGCATCATTTCTTATCGGTAACGACTTTAGGTTCAATTTAAAAAAGAGATGGTGTTTCAATATCGGGATTGATTATATAGGCTTGTCCGCTAAAACAAAATACCGAGATGTAGAGATCAATGATAAAAATGGTTTAGTTGGCACCACAAATTTCGATATGAAAATGTCTTGCATTAATGTAACATTTGGACTTGGCTTTCGCTTCGGAAAATAAAACAAATGGGGATCTGACCGATCCCCATTTTTACCTACTCAATATCCCTTTCACCTGCTCCACATAACTTCCTCCGAATAAAACAGCATGTACCAGTATAGGCTAGAGCTGACTATAAGGCAAACGCTCTTCCCAACCTTGTTCTAATGGATAAACTTCGTTATAGCCATGGTAAAATTCTTTTTCAAACCCGCCGAAAAGTTTTGTCATTCCAATATCCATTTCGCGATGACCATAATACACCGCAGGATCATACACCAGAGCACTGTTATTCTCATCGGCCATAAAATTTCCACTCCATAGATCACCATGCAATAATGATGGATGTTCTACCGGAAAGATCTGATGCATCTTGCTGTACAAATGCTCGGCAATTCTAATGTCTGTTGCAACACACTCTTCTCTAACTAATAAAATCTAAACCAATTGCTCAAACCTGAATTTGATGTAAAAATCAGGCCAGTCGATGTGTTGCGTATTGCATTGCTTCAATGTCCCAATGTAATTATCGCTCTGCCAGCCGTAATAATAATATTCACCAAAATGCAGTTTCGCCAATTCTCTTCCGAACTTTTCCCAAAACCCTGGTTGTCTAGGTCCCTTCTTCACAAACTCTAACAATAAATACTGATGCCTGCCCGATATTCCCTGAGCAACAACTTCCGGTACCCGTAAATCACTATTCTCCTTTAATGCATTTAACCCTATTGCCTCATGTTTAAACATTTCAGGGAACTCATATGCGTCGTTCACCTTTAAAAAATAGTCTCCTCTGTGCGTTGCAAGATGAAATGAATCATTGATATCACCTCCCGATACGGCATCTGCATGAATAAGCTTCAGATCATTATCCTTAAGGATATCTTCTATGGTATGTTTAAGTTTCATATGGATGTAAAATTATTTCCTTAATATCATTTTCGGAACACAATTCCACCAAACCTGAGTAAAATCATGAAAGGCAAGTTTATTCCATTTCTTCTTCCATTTAAAGAAGAACAAAGAATGGTAAGCAGTGAAGAGCAGGCTTTAAGGATCATCTCCAAAGCTATCACATGTTTATCAGCCGGACATAACCACGTATACATCACCTACTCTGCCAACTATGATCAAACACAAATGATCAATTCCACATACACATCAGGCAATTGGCGCACCTTCACCAATGGGGCAAACCAGGCTGCTGTGATAAATGCGATGGAAGAACTTTTAGATGAAAAATACCGAAACTTGCAGGGCAAATTAAAGATCGCCCCTGTGACCACACTCACCTATTCTACATTTGGCGGCAACACCCATAAGAAGGTGATTGAAAAGGACCTTCAATTGATTGAAGAACATTTAAGAAAAGGAGATGTTGTGTTGGGCTGGATGAACCAGAACATAGAACCATTGTATGCCATTGGCGGCGGTATTGCGCAATTGCCAGCAGATCTGAATTCACTGATCCAAAACAAACTCATGGAACTTGCAAGACAATATGCATGATCTTTTTCATACGTCAGAAGATCATCCTCTCACCTTGATCTCCACTGATGGCTTTTGCCGTTATTACGGACCAGTGCTATCACCCCCGAGGTCGGGCTTGTACTTTGAACATTTATTAGCACACACTCCCTGGAAGAATGACGAAGTGATCGTGTTCGGGAAACGTTACGTGACCGCAAGAAAAACCGCCTGGTATGGTGACAGTGGCGCTGCGTATATATATGCCGGGATCGAGCATACGCCATTGAAATGGACACACAACTTGCTTGAACTTAAGGCCATGGTTGAGAATTTGACCAACACAACTTTTAACTCGTGCTTATTGAATTTATACCATGATGGCTCAGAAGGGATGGGCTGGCATAGGGATAATGAAAAGGAGATCGTAACGAACAGCACCATAGCTTCTTTAAGTTTCGGTGCGGAAAGAACCTTTAAATTAAAGCACATAGCCACCAAACACACCAAAGAACTCATTCTGCAAAACGGAAGTTTGCTCACCATGGAAGGATCCCTTCAGCAAAACTGGCTGCACTCCCTTCCAAAATCTCTTAAAGTAAAACAAGCCCGCATCAATTTAACATTCAGAAAAGTTATTGCAGGTAATGGAGATTAATGTTAATTAACAAGTATTCGTCTATAACATAGGTTCTCCATTACAAAAACCTGTAACCTTAGCACTAAATTTGTATATAGGGTTATCACATGCTTATGAATACAAAGTACACATTTTTGGTTGGTCTTCTTTTACTACTTACACCTGCCATTTTACATTCTCAGGACGAGGACGAGACTCCAAAAAAATTCTGTGTTGAGATCTCCAATAAAAAAGCTCATTCTCTTTACGAAAAGGGCACCAATAAAAAGAAGTACAAAAAACCGGAACGCATGGAGTTCCTGGCCAAATGTCTTGAACTTGATCCCGACTTTGCAGAAGCCAATCTTGCCGTTGGTCACGAGATCATTGTTAGATGTAAACTTGAAAGCCAACCCTTTACCCCTGCCATTCCTTTTTACATGAATGCCATTAAGGCCTGTCCGCAAGTTCACAGTGAAGCATACTATTATATCGGCTACGATCATTATGAGAAATTTCAAAATGACTCTGCCATACGTTACCTGGAGCTTTTCTTAAAATTCAAGGACGAGGATGAACACAAGTTCAGTAAAGAATATGAACAGGAAAAGACCAACGCCAAACTGATGTTGAAAGAATGTAAGAAAGACAAAACGCTGAAAAAGAACATGCCATTTGATCCTCGTGTTGTAAAAGGTGTGTCCACAGAACGTGATGAGTATCTTGCCTATATCTCTCCAGATGATAAGTACTGTTTTTATGTCCGCCGACTTCCAATTAAGAACATGGACAAGGTATATTCAAGCGATAAAGAAAAAGAAGTGTTCATGGTCTCTAAACGAGATGCCACGGGCGTATTCAATGTAGGAGAACCTATGTATTATCCATTCAATGAAACTGAAGACAATCAAGGTGGATGTACCATTTCCATTAATAATAAGAATCTTTATTTTGCCATGATGCGCAATGAGGGCGGTATGCAACCCAATGTGGATATATACGTGACCAATGCCGGTGGAGATAAATTCAATGAAGAATGGGGATCGATATCGAAATTAAGTCCTGCTGTGAACGACCCGAAATATTGGGAGAGCCAACCTACCATTGCCGCTGATGGCCTAACCCTATACTTTGCCAGCGACAGGCCCGGAGGGTTTGGGGGCATTGATCTTTATGTCACAAAGAAAGATCCGAAAAGCGGACAATGGAGTGTACCACAAAACTTAGGATCCAAGATCAACACCAAAGGAAATGAGAAAACCCCTTTCATACACTCCGATAGTGAAACACTGTATTTTAGCAGCGACGGACACTACGGCTTTGGAAAAATGGATATTTATTATGTTCGTAAAGATG
>DAISHL010000231.1:0-4227 GCA_036822555.1 Bacteroidota bacterium
AAGATCTATTTATACATCAAAGGAATTGAGGTTTTGTGGGTTGAAGGCAAGAATAATGGCAAAGCTCTTGTGAAACCTAATTCGTTTCCATTTTTCAATTTGAATCTCGATCCCCTTGGCGATCTTATGCGACAAGATCAGCATCATACATTGAATGAGATGGGGTATGATTATTTTGGGAACATTATTGGATACAGTGTAAAAAAGATAGGGGATCGTTTTGATGAGATATTTAAGCTTGCGGGTGAGGCGAAGGTGAATGGAAGAATGTGTTACAAGATCACCATCAACAACAAGGATTTTGGATATACAGATTATAAGATAGGTGAGAATGAAAGTATTACCTCAATTGCTCGAAAATTACATGTGTGTGAATACATGATCCTTGAGAAGAATAAGAAGTTCAAGGATTATTTTGATATTTTAAAACCGGGTGAGGTGATCAAGGTTCCAACCTGGTATTGTAAAAAGGTGGAAATGTATATTGACAAATTTTATTTCTTGCCTATCAGCTTAAAGATAGATGATGACAAGGGATTGTTTGAGGAATACAATTATCATTTTCTTCAGGTGAATCCTAAGTTTGAGGATGCTGAATTTACTCGCGATTACAAAGATTACAAGTTTTAATGATATAGAAAAAGGCGGGATAAATTCCCGCCTCTTTCATTTTATAACACACAGAACAATTCGTTTAATCAAAACTTACAAGTCTTATACCTACTGAGAAAGGATACAATTCCGGTCCTTTTTTTGCTTTGAACATTTCAGTGAGTGCGTATTGCGCGTAAACTGTAAAGTTGCGGTAGCCAACACTAGCGTAAGCATCTACCTGAAACGGATTAAGGTTGTAGCTGTCTTTGCGTTTAAATGTATATTCATCACTGAATCTTGTCAGTACTTGTTTTGTTTTCGAATTCAAAAGGTATTTACCAACTACACCAACACTTAGGTGTGCATTGCGCTTTAGTGATTTACTGGTATTAAAGTTCAATAACAAAGGCACCACAGCATAACTTTGTTTAAAGCGGTTCTTAGTGTAGCTGTAATATCCTGTAGAATCAATGGTGCCCCAGGTGAAGCTACTGTCTGCATTTAAGCGGGTATTGTTCTCGAATTTGTAATTATTGAAGTGTAGCCCTATCCCCGTTGAAAGTTGAATGTACTTTTTATACAGATTAAGATTTTTCTGCCCGATATTCCACTGAAAGCTGTAGGATCTTCCATAGTCAAGCTCCATGTAATTATAAGGGGAGTTCATGTTAAAGGCCATCTGTGGGTTAGTATATCCTGCAAAGCCCATCCATAATCCTTGCCAGTGGCGGCGTATTAGATCGCTTGCATTCGATTTCTTAGTGGTGTCCTTTTCATCACCTTCAATAATAATGATCTGTTTGTTCTTATACTTAAAGGTGGTTTTGTTTTTACTTGTGTCCTGAGGATTCGTATTGATCGATGCATCGTCTGATCCAATTTTCATGATCTTGGAAGCAGTTCCCCCTTCTGCTGAAACCTCCTTAGGGTCACCTTTGAACTTAACAGTGCTGGCTCCTGTTGCATTGATGCTGATCTTTTGTGAAGCAAATAATTTCGAACTAGAAGCACCGGATGCGTTGATCAAAGCAGTATCTGCCAATAGGTCGTAGGCCTTTAATGATGATGCTCCTGAATTGGTTACATCAAGCATTCCTGCAGTTCCCTTGAGTGTAACGTCTGAAGCACCGCTCATGATCAAATGTATCTTTTTGGCCACTACTGCAGCATGAACATTGCTTGCGCCTGTGACATCGATCTTAAAATCATCTGAATTGATCTTGTCGAGCATTTTAAAGGATGAGGCACCTGAAGCGATCACCTCATTTAAACCATTGCTGCTAGCCACAATAGTTACCGGGTCGTTGATCTTACCCTTTGATTTCACATACAGTGTTTTGCCTGTTTGTGAAAACTCAATATTGTTCATGTCGCTTTGGTTTCCGCTGATGACAAGCTTGCTGGTATCGCTTGTTTTGTATTTTACACTTACTGCCCCTGATAAAGAAATGGTGGTGAATGGTTCAACGATGTTTTCTTTTATTGTTTGTCTCAGCGCCATTAATCCTGAAAATGTGAACGCTGAAAGTATGATCAGTTTTTTCATAGTCTAATGAGTTTATCTGTTATTTATTAGTGAGACGATCGGGGTATCTGAAAAGTTACAGCTTAATAGAATTAAATTGTAATTAATTTAAGAGTAATGCCATAACACACATTGGGCTTGGTATTCTTTAGTGTCAATTTCATAAAGGTTTTTTCAATTTCTTTTTTTAACAAGGGATCATTCGTGTTTGCAATGGCAAGATCCACCTTTCCGTTTTCATCAGTTGTAAAAAGAACATCAATTTTAACAACCTCATTCATTGGAGTTGTTGCATTTAATGATGGTAGTGTAAGTTGTTTTTGTATCTGACTTTCGGTTGATTCGCCGGCTCCATTGGTTGCATTCATTACTGAATTGCTTAGGAATAGAGCTGTGATCACAGCTAATAGTTTTGTTTTCATTTGTTTTGCTTTGTTTCAGAAGTAAGACGCAGAGAGAGGAGTATTAGTTACAGCATTAGTTCTGTTTTTCTTTTTTTAACAAAACTTCATCAGTTTGCTGTTTTAGAGATGGTGAGCGCGCCTATATACAGTGCATCGTCATTGTCTGAACCATTGATTTTGCCTATGCCATTTTGATTCAGTTTCTTAAAAGCCTTTGAAGCAAGACTAAGTAATTTGTTCTTTTTTGGTTGTGCAGCTGAAGCTGTGTACTCATCGTCAGAGCCCACTTCAATGACGTACTTGTTCTTTTTCTCAGGAGTGTTTGCTGCCAGTTTAACTGCGTTGGTATCAAGGAAAGTGATCTTAGGTGTATTCTCGATCACACTTGAGTTGTTAGCCACAGGATTCACTGCAGCGCTTGTATCAGGCGTATTGATGGGACCTGCTTCAATGCTTTGTGTATGCTTTGATGTTTTCTTTGGTAAACTTTGTTTTGCTGCTGATAATGCCAGTTGATCCTCTACAGGCTCTTGTACCTCCTTGTCAAGGGTATTGTTTTTTCTGTCGGGTGAAATGATGTTTTTATTTTCAGTTTTAGCCATTTCTGGCGCCGAAACCCCTTCTTTAAGCAAGGTTCTGTTGATGAGCAACCAAAGACCTATCAGAAGTATTATGGCCGCTGCTATGCGCGCTAAGGCTGTTTGCGAGAAGAAAATAACCTTTGGTTCGCGTTTTAATTGCGCTTTATTTTCATACACAATTTTTTCATCGGGTTGTGCGATGGTTTTTTTATACAAATTCAGTTCATTGATAAAAACCGTATTTGTTCTCAATAAAGTATCCGCCTCTTTTTTTTCTTCCTTGTTTAATGTGTTCTCCAGGTAACCAATAACTAGTTCGTCGTTAAAATTTACCTTTAGTTTTTGCTTATCTGAAAAGTGAATTGTTTCCTTTTCCAATTCAACCAACTCATCTTCAAAATTCAGATCAAGCTCCGGATGCAATACGGCAAAGGCTTTTAATGCAATGATCTGTTCGTTTGAAAGTTTCCCTTCAAAAAAATCAAGCATGTAGGCTTCGTAATTATTTAAGTTAATTTCACTCACAGTATGGTATCCAGTTTTACTAAGTAATTTTTTAATGTTTGGCGTGCTCTGAAAATGTATACTTTAACCTGACTTTCACTTAATTGCGTGATCTCTCCGATCTCAGTATAATCATACCCTTCGTAATCTCTTAACATGATCACCGTGCGTTGTATTTCCGGTAACTTTTCAAGGGCGCTGTTGATCACTTCTTTCAGGTTGTTGTAGTTAGTTTGGTAACCGTAATTCTCTTCAACTACTTCTGTATAATCTCCTTTGAACTTTTGTCTTCTGGTATGATCAATAAATGCATTGTATCCGGTTGTAAATAAATAGGTCTTTGCTTTTTCGGCATCTACCTCATTTAGTTTTCTCCACAATTTTTCAAACGCATCCTGCACCAGATCTTTCGCCAGATCTTTATCACGCGTATTTTTGAGCATAAAGCGGTACAGTCCGTCAGAATAACGGTCAACACACGAATTATAATCAGATACGGTCATTTTACAGTAATAAGACGATCAATGAGGCATAAAGTTACAACATCCTGCGTAAATTATCATAATGATTATCAGTATAATATGTAAAAAAGAGAATTTAATGTTAAAGTGCCCGAACT
>DAISHL010000232.1:0-4195 GCA_036822555.1 Bacteroidota bacterium
TTGGATTCAAATTCGTTCTGAATATCAGTTATGGTTTTATTTTCTTATATGTGTATTATCATGGTACTACTAATATTAAAATGGCACACCTGCTGTTCCACCTGAGATGCCAGAACCTACTTCGGGTTCAATTGAGATCACTGGGATTTTTGAAGTGTGTACTAATTCATGGTCATAGGAACTTAAGATACCTTTTGCTCCATCCATCTTTTGATCTGTCATTGTAATAACAATGTCGTTCTTGTGTTTCTTGGCAAAGGCATTGGTTTTGCTAACCCTGTGTTTTGTTTTATCAATGAACACTTCGAGTTTGATTTTGCTCTTTTCGCACAATTTCTCAATTTGTTTGGCAGCAACCTCAAGCTTGAATTTATCGTCCTTTTCACCCTCATTGTATAAACCAAGTACGGTGATCTTTGCACTGAACGCTTTTGCCATACCAATGGCGTAGTTCACTTTCTGACGAGAGTGGTCAGAGAGGTCAATTGGCAATAGTATGTTCTGGTATCCTTTTTTATTGATCAGTTCTTTAACGGTCATAACCGGCATTGGGGCCTTTGTAACCAAACGATAGGAGGTACTGCCCAGGAATAGGTCTGATTTAGAATCCTTGCCCTGAGTACCCATGATGATCAGGTCAACATTGTTCTCTTCCGCAAGATTCACAATTTCCGTTGTAATATTTCCTGTAGAAACAATAGGCTTTGGTAATACACCGTACTCTTTACGTATCTTGGTACAAACATCGCTCAGACGTTGATTCACAAGGTCTACAACTACTTTGTTGCTTTTCAGTTTTAAGATAGGAAGAATGATGTCCACCAATTCTGATTTATTGATGACGTGCACTAAATAAAGATCTGCTTTTAGCATTGACGCAATGAATGCAGCGTGACTAATTGCCTTTTCAGCATTTGCCGAAAAGTCATAAGGTACCATGATTTTTTTTACTTTGAAGTTGATCATACGTTTTTTGTTTTTTAATCGTGAATAGACATTACTGGTATCTTAGATTGAAAAGCAATCTGTTTTGTGTTTGTTTCATTAAAGAAATTATAGAACGCGGAGTGTGAATGACTGAATAGCACCACAAGATCGGTTTTGTTATCTTTTACATACTTGGCGATCCCTTTCTCAAACGTCGGCGACTCAATGGTTTTCACATGCCACTTCTCATTTTCTTTCTTAGGGTTCTTTTCATACACCACTAAAAACTCATCCTCTGTCTTTACATGTACCAATTGATGGTTCATCTTGTGAGCATGAGTGAATTCTGTGGCTTTTTCAATGATATGTTTTTTAATGCTCTCTTTATTATCTACCGTGATCAACGCATGTACCAGTTCATGATTCTTGTACTTTTCAGGCACAATGATCACCGGACAATCGATCTTGGCCGATAAACTTAAGCCAGTGCTCCCATATATGTATTTAGAGATGGCTGATTTTGTTTCTAATCCCAGCACCACATAATCGATCTCTTTCTTTTTAGCAAGATCCTTGATGAAATCCTTGATCGAATCTGTTGTATTGATGGTTTCAATGGTAGCGTTAGGATATTTTTTTAAGGCCTTTTCTTTTACATGGTCAAGCTTGCGAAGGTCAATTTTCTTGGCAACTTTATAATCGAGTACATACAGCCCCGAATTGGTGTGCATCACAGGAAATTCAAAAACATGTAATAGAACCACAGTCGCTTTTGAACGTTCTGCCAGCATAAGAGCATAGTTCAGAGCATTCTCCGACGATTTTGTGTAATCGATTCCTACAAGTATTTTCTTTTTCGATTTACCTTTCATTTTATTTTTTAATCAATTGATCTATACTAAAGTATTCCCACTCAGCCGGTAAGATAAGCAGAACAAATACCATCATAAGTCTCGGAAATACGTGCCTCATATCCCACACCGGCTCCATCATTGAGAATCCCATGGCAACAACGATCAGGTCAACACCCAACAACAGAAGCGCATAGTTCTTAAAGAGACCAAGGATCAGCAGAAGACCACCAATGAATTCAACAAACGAGGTGTATACTGCGGCCCCCTTGAGCAGAAAATCAGGAATATTGTTTTTCTGAGCATTCATTAGAAAAGCCTGTGTTACACCACTTATTTTTATTTTAAATAATTTATCGTAACCCTGGTATACGAAAATAACACCGCAAAAAACTCTTAAGATGAGTTCCGCTATTTGATATTTAGTGATCATGTCCATGTTACTAATTTAAGCCTTTTGACCTAAAAAGTCATACTTATACGCTTAAAGTATGGCAAAATTGCGTTAAAATACCCTTAAATATCATGAGTAAAGTCAAGAAATGCCATGAGTTTAGTCAGTATTTTATTGGCTTTTATGGGTCAACTTTGTGGAAACTAAACAATAATCAAATAAAAGCTATGGAAACAAAGAAAGTATACGACTTACACGAAGAGCACAAAGAATGGTTGAACAAGCTGTCTTTTTACAAAGACGAGATCAAGGTGATGCAGAACCGCGTATCAGAGATCGCTTCAAAGAACACATCTAAGGATGTTTTAGCCTCAGTGGAGCATTTTCAAAACCAGTTGATCATTCAACGCAATAATATTGATGAATTAGCACATAATATTAACGACCATGAAAGTTATTTGGTGAACAGAGCCAAGGAAAACCCTACAGCTATTGATCACCGCTCGGTGAACGACCATCCGAAATTGAGGGATTCTTTCAATTCTTTTGAAAAAGTGGTGAACGAGTTGAGGAAAGAACTGAATACATTCTTATCTAAGACCATGTAATTCCATTGTTAAATGTTAAAAGGCCGGTTTTACCGGCCTTTTTTTATGGCCTTTTCATAGAAATACAGGAATCATGACAAATATCAGTAGGGGAAAGTGACAAGGGTCATTTAAAACACAGGTCTTAATAGTGACATTTGCTTCAGTTAAAAGAAAAACAACAAATTAAATTTATACATCATGGCAACAACAACGTATTCACACAGCGCAGCGCAAACATCAGACGCAAACCTATCATGGTATGGAAAACTGATCAAGAAACTTGAATTCAGTTATTTTGGTTTAATTGCAATGACCATAACGATCGGAAGTGTAATTGGTGGTATTGCTGCTATGTACATTTTTGAGAACGATGCTCCTATCTGGCAACTTGGCTTGTGTATGGCTGGTGCAATGGCAAACAATGTATCTGCTATTGGACAAGCGCCTACACGTTGGGTTGTGAACATATTTATTGCAAATTTTGCAATTGCCTCGCTGTTGATCTTGATCAACGCATTCTAAGTTCTCTCAGTTTAGTTTAGGTTTATAGCTGCAAAAGCCTCTCTTGTTAAAGAGAGGCTTTTGTGGTTTTAGGGGTGAGACAGAGCTGCGTTCTATGAATTATGTGCATTGATATATGCCATTTTAAATTTCCACACGTCTTTAATATTCGCAGCTTTGAATTTGATCTCTTTTGCTTTGATGCCGGTGAACAGATCATCTACTGTTTCATTGAACAGCATTATCCAGCGTTCAAAATGTACCTCAGTGAGTTTTTCTTTCTCATTCACGTGTAAATGAGGCGGAAATGGCCTGCCTTTATAATTTCCGGTTTGAAAAAGTATATTGTCCCAAAAATCATACATCTTAGGCAAGTGCATTTCCCAATTTACTTGCATAATGTCCAGGAAAATGGGGCCAAGCAAAGGATCTTGTTTTATCCGTTCATAAAAGGAATCAACCAATAGTTTAATTTCCTCCATTCCTTTTATTTCCACTTTATCAATCATGCCTTTGTAATACTTATGATATTTACAGGACAGTTCTTGGCGGCTTTCAAGTTATCTTCCAACTCATCATCATTTACAAGCACACTGAAGAATCCTTTCTTGTCGATGCCACCTACCAATGTACACTTTCCGTCTTTTCGGTTAATGCGCCATCTGTAATCGGCTGCCTCCACGCACGCATTGCAACCAATACATTTCGCTCTCTGTTGAGTGATGCGTATCATGTGGTTTCAGGAACAAGTTTGTAAAGTTTGTCACTCTGTCGTATTCTTTCTGGAGTAGCAATAGTAAACACTTCTCCTTTTTCGGCCTTGTCTGCAGGTTTTCCATCCACCCTAAGTTCATCAACGGTCAATTGCAGATAGCCTGTGGTTGGACCTGTGATGATGATCTCATCGCCAACAGAAAGGCTGTGTGATTCAC
>DAISHL010000233.1:0-4191 GCA_036822555.1 Bacteroidota bacterium
GTCGAGCATGTTCAACGCCTATAGTGTTCTTGATGAAAAGAAGGACGATAACCGGATTTTAAATACAGCACTTTATACCGCAGAGCAGCATCCCGACAGGAAAGTAGTTCTGGTGACCAAAGACATCAATTTGCGCATCAAAGCAAAATCACTGAGTTTGATCGCCGAAGACTATGAAACCGGTAAAGTAAAAACTGTGGATGAGCTGTATACAGGCAGAACAGAAATACAAAAAACAAAACCTGATGCCATTAATAGTATTTACAACAATGGTTTTTGCAAAGCTGAGGATGTATTGAAAAAAAATGAGATCATCCCTAACCACTATTACATTCTAAAGAATGGCAATCAAAGTGTACTTGCCAGATATGATAAGGATGAGAATACCGTTAGCAGAGTTGTAAAAACTGCAGCCTTTGGTGTGATCCCAAAAAACGCGGAACAGGCCTTTGCTTTAGACGCGATCATGAATCCGAACATTAAACTTGTGACCATACAGGGTGTAGCTGGTACAGGAAAAACATTGTTATCACTAGCCGGAGCCCTTGAACAACGCCGAAACTATCACCAGATCTATTTGGCCAGGCCAATTGTGCCACTAAGCAATAAAGACATTGGTTATTTGCCGGGTGATGTGAACAGTAAATTAAACCCTTACATGGAACCGTTATGGGACAACCTTAAATACATTCGCAGCCAGTTCAGTGAAAAAGATAAGGAACACAAACAATTGAACGAGATGGTAGAGAATCAAAAGTTGGTAGTTTGTCCATTGGCCTATATTCGCGGAAGAAGCTTAAGCAATGTGTTCTTTATTGTGGATGAAGCGCAAAACCTGACGCCACACGAAGTAAAGACCATTATCACGCGCGCAGGTGAAAACACCAAGATCATTTTTACAGGAGATATTTATCAGATAGACACTCCATATCTTGACACACAAAGTAACGGACTAAGTTATCTGATCGACAAAGTGAAAGGTCAACCATTGTACGCTCACATTACGCTTGAGCGCGGCGAGCGAAGCGACCTCGCCAACCTTGCCAACGATCTGTTATAATAATTATTAAAGCCCTGGGTAACCCAGGGCTTTTTTCATGAAGACCGGTAGGCCACCTCATGATACGACTTACTGTGTGGGCCAAGGAAAACACGCGCATAAATGCGGATCAATGCCAAGCCGTCAATAATGAAACTCAAGGACGTTAAAATTGCAAGCAAGATCTGATCCTCATGGATATGGCTGAAAATAAGGTCCTCACCTATGAACGTTGGTGTTAATGGAAAACCCGTTAAACCCAGGCATGCCAGCAAGAATACAAAACTTAATCTTGGATGTTCATACGAATGCCCATGAAATTGGTCGAGATCAATATTTTCACTTGTTCTCAATTTTCTTAAACAAAAATATCCCACAACACCAGAAATGATCACTCCGCTTAAATAGAGTATGTTCTCATTATACTCATAATGTTCATTGAATGAGATTGCCAATGTGATCCAGAAATGATTCATGATGATCAGTGTCCAGCTCATTAATACATTTCTTCGCTCCGAGAATGATTTTAGCACCATGATCAGTCCGATGAATGCGAAAACTGTGGGCAAAACATTATGTATCTCCGGAAGTATACTATCCTGATAAAATAAGACTCCTAATCCCAGGATAAACGTTGGCACAAATATTTTTATGAGTTGGCTATAACTTAGAAAATCCAGTTTATGTCCTATCTTATGCAGAGGACCCCAAAGCACTTTATGCAAAATATCATCAAGATTCCATTCCTTTAAACTTAGAATGTAAAAAGAATACTCTAATCTTCTTGGGAGAGAGTCCTCTATTGTTTTCTCACGTGGAACAAAATTATAGAACTGCTCACGGATAAGGTAACTTACTACAGATGGTGAGACAAGGAGTTGATAGGTTCTTAAGAAGGCATTGCCAGCAAAATGAAATAATGCCAGATCGTGAAGGCCGGCAGAAACTTCAATAAATATTAATCCGATCTGTGCTATCGATGAATACGCGATCTGGCTTTTCACTGAAGATTGCACACGCGCGATCATTGTGGCAACTACACTGGTCACTAACCCAAGTAAACCGATCAATACGCGCACTGCCGTTTGATGCTCCCAGAATGGATATGTTCTTAGCAATACAAAAATACCGATATGAACTGACAACGATCCATAGAATATTGCACTTGATGGCGTTGGCCCTTCCATAGCTCTTGGCAGCCATGATGAAAACGGCAGCTGAGCAGATTTTGCAGCAGCCGACAAAAGTATCATCATTGAAATAAATATGCCGATCAAACTATGACCTTGCAAATGCTCATGCACCAATTGAAAATTCTTCATGTTCATGAACGTAATGTTCTCATAAAATAAATGGTGACTCATCCACATGGCCAGGACCAATCCTACATCACCAATTCGGTAAATTGAAAATACCTTTACGGCATTTTTTACAGGCAAGTACCTTTCTCTGTAAAAGGCTATCAGTAAGAAGGAAGAGATCCCAAGTATCTCCCAGCCGATGAACATGGTTTCAAGATTGCCTGAAAAAATAACCACATTGTACCCAAGATAAAAGAATAACACCGTATTAAAAAATCTCTTGTACCCTTTCTCTCTGTGCAAATAATACCTGCTGTAGATTGTTACCAAAAAGGTAAGCAACGCTCCAACCAACAAATATGTTAATGTGATCTTATCGAACATCAGGTCTATGTAAAACTCATATCCTTCTGACCTGAACAATACCAGATCCTTCACATTGATCACAGGGTGACCAATGCTGAACCAGTATATTACGAACACTACCGATGCAAGCATTTGAAGACCAACTGTTGAAAAAGTGATGATTGACAATGCCTTTTCATTCCTCTCAGGAATAAAAAAACTAATTAGAAAACCCACAAGTGGGATCATTATAAAACTATTGATGATTGTTTCCATACATTAATCCATTAAAACTACCGGTAAAATCTCCTGTGAGCTTTCGATCACAGGCATAATATTATTCACATGATCCACTTTTTCAGCTATTGGTCTATACTCCTCAAATAATCCATTCCTGAAATAGCAGATCTTTTTATTGTCAGGATGAATTGCCACAAGGTGAACCCATTCATTGATGAACCATTCATATGTTTCGGCATTTGCCTGTATAGTTTTTAGAACCACATCAGGTTCATGTTCAACAATGATCATTAATCTCACAGGATCATGCACTTCGATCATCTGGCTAGGTAATCCAGGTCTAAGGTCGCCATCAATACCATTAGCCACGCCAAACAATCCCATCACATTATGTGGTAATTTAGACCCTGCACCCAGTTTCTGATTGTCAACTCTGGAAAAGAAATACTCCAGATTTATTCCTCCGCATACAGGCGCAGCAGCTTTTAAGATATTCAGAAGGTATTTTCCTTCGGGATCAATTTTATGATCGAAGGAATTCATAAAAGATCGCCTGTCAAAAAATATTCCTTTCGATAGTTCCCTGCGTCCTACAATACATAAGGCATTGGTAGCATGATTCAATTCTGGCCTTGGTGCAAATAGTGAAACTGAACGCAATTTAACTTTATGATGAACATTCTCTGGTTTCTCTGAGGTCTTTACCAATTCAAATCTTCTCGATCGTTCTTTTGCATTTAAATCCAGCGCCTTTTCAAACGCCTTCTCATTTTTCCTGTGCAATTCTTTATTGATATTACTTAACTGATCCTCATCAAAGAACTCAACCTCATCACGTGTGGTATCGTGCAAACCACCAACGAACTGAGTCTCTTCCGGAATGGTGATCCCTTTTTCTTTCAAACGTTTTCGCACTTCCGGATGGTTGGCCATGTAACAAAGCACCCTCGCGTTCACAGAACCTGGTCGGCCGGAACAAGCACCACAATCGTAAGCGGCAAAATGGGATTATTGACACTGCTTGAACCGTGACCTATAACATACACAATAGGAGCAAATTGATCCGTTAATCCAATACTCTTTAGCAATGCCTCAACACGCGTGGTCATTTCTTCAAGTGTAAATCCTATCTGTAAGCCATGTTCTTTATGATCAGTATGCGTATTCTCAATGGTTAGTTTCGAATATTTATCCATGTGTTTGAATGAACTGGCAGTAGCCGGGCTCATGGTAGGTTTAAAGATGTGCAAGAACAATTTGAAAGCT
>DAISHL010000234.1:0-4185 GCA_036822555.1 Bacteroidota bacterium
TATCTTAGCAAGGTTTCCTTTACAAAATCATCTTTAATTTGTATTGGCTCTTCGCTTAAGGTCAGTTCTTCTCCTAGTCCTTTATTCCCTACATAATGAATGGCGAAGTGTGTTAGTTCTGCTCTTGAAAAATCGATCATGGTTACATTATTTCCACTAATGTAGTTTTATTCTTGAAATTACATTTAACAAAATTTAAACACATCAAAAAGTATGACAGGTCATAAATAATGTTGAATAACTATAATTTCTGCATCAAAGTAGTTAAATTTGTGTATATGCGTAAACTCCTGATGAAATTAGGGAAAAAGGCTTTTCTGATCCCTGTAGTTGTGATCCTCTCTTCATTTACTATAGTTCGCTATGTATTTGACAAGAACGATGTTATTTTAGAGGTATTGCTTGGTGGTCTTAATCAGAATCACTACAGTCCGGTAAAGCTTGATGATGCCTTCAGTGAAAAAGTATTTGATCTGTATTTGAAGCGATTGGATGGAACAAAAAAATTCTTTCTTCAATCTGATATTGATGAATTAAGTAAATACAAGCGTTCTATCGATGATCAGATCCTTTCACAGAACCACCAGTTTTACAAATTGTCTGTAGAACTCATTACGAAGCGCATCAAAGAAAAGGAGACATGGTATAAGGAAATATTGTCGAAGCCCCTTGATTATAACACAGAAGAGGAGTTTGAAACGGATGGGGAAAAGATTGGTTATGCAAAAACAACCGAAGAATTAAAGACCGAATGGTACCGAATGCTGAAATATCAGGTGTTAACACGTCTTGATGATGCCATGTACAGACAAGAAACTGCGGCAGAAAAGAAAGATACCAGTGTAAAAATCCAATCGTTTGATTCATTGGAGGTTGACGCCAGAAGGAAGACCATTAAAGCAAATGATAATCTTTTCAAGTATTATAACAAGCTCACATCAAAAGACCGTTTTGCCATTTTTGTGAATGCCATCACAGGAATTTACGATCCGCATACTGAATATTTTGCGCCTAAGGACAAAAAGAAGTTTGATCAGGCCATGAGCGGTCAATTTGAAGGCATTGGTGCCCGACTTCAGTCAAGGGACGGTCAGTTAAAGGTTACAGAGATCATTGTTGGCAGTCCAAGCTATAAACAAGGAGAATTAAAGGCAGGTGACGAGAATCAAAAAGTGGCACAAGGTACAGAGGAACCTGTTGATGTGACCAATATGGAAATAGATGAAGCCATTGAATTGATCAAAGGCAAAAAAGGAACTGAAGTAAGATTAACCGTTAAAAAGCCAGATGGAACTGTGAAGGTGATCCCTATCATTAGAGATGTGATCGAGATCGAAGAAACCTTTGCAAAGAGCGCAATTTTAAATAACAAGAGCAAGGTGGGGTATATCTACCTTCCTTCTTTCTATACCAATTTTAACAGGACCGACCCAAGCCTGGCGCACTATTGTTCTAAGGATATGCGCAAGGAGATCGAGAAATTAAAGAAGCAAGGGGTTAAGTCTTTGATCATCGATCTTAGAGATAATGGTGGTGGTTCATTGCAGGAGGTTGTTGAAATGGCTGGATTATTCATCAATAAAGGTCCGGTTGTGCAAGTTAAAGATCGCAATAACTATGTAAGGGTAATGGAAGATTATAATCCTGATATCGCATGGGATGGTCCTCTGGCGATCATGGTGAACCATGGCAGTGCCAGTGCCAGCGAGATCCTAGCTGCAGCAATGCAGGATTACAAAAGAGCAGTGGTCATTGGTACTCCAACATTTGGTAAGGGTACTGTTCAATCGTTCGTAGATCTTGATTATTTCCTGTTGCCTCAGTTTGATACTATAAAGCCAATAGGACAAGTAAAGATCACTCAGCAAAAATTCTACAGGATCAATGGCGGATCTACTCAATTGAAAGGTGTTACTCCGGATGTGCTCTTGCCTGATCCATATGCTCTAATTGATCTGGGTGAAAGAGAACTTGAGAATCCTATGCCTTGGGATGAGATCAATAAAGCCAATTACACGGAGTTCAAATCGATCGACTACGGTAAATTATCAAAGAACAGTACTTCACGCTTAAAGAAGAACGAGCAATTCAAATTGATCGAGGAAAGATCAAAAGAGATCAAGTCAAAGAAAGACGACTCTAAGTACAATTTGAATCTTGCTAAATTCAGAGCGGAACAAAAAGAATTCCGCGATCAGAATAAGAAGTATGAAGATATCCGAAAAGAGATCAAAGATTTTAGTGCATCCTTGCTTGATGAGGATATGACCAAGATCAAAGGTGATACCGCCCGTACCGGCAGAGAAACCAGATGGGTTAAAGGTGTTTCTAAGGATATGTATATTTTTGAAGCAAGTAATATTGTTACTGAAATGAAGTAATTAGTTTTAAATGATTAGTTTTATGATGAAGTAAAACTGATCATTGAAAGAGAAAGCTTTATATTTCCCGTTTCTATTCCTTTTATTGGTTATTATTGCAGCGGAGGTGTTTATTGCACCCGTTGGCAACTTCGCATTGAATGATGACTGGGCTTATGCGCGTTCTGTTCACATTTTAAACACCACCGGAAATTTTGAGATCGGCATTTGGCCTGGAATGTCGCTGTTTTCACACGTACTACTTGGGGTAAGTTTTGTAAAGGTCTTCGGGTTTTCCTATACGGTATTGCGTTTAGCCAACATGGCATTGAGTTTGTTGACCTTGTTCTTTGTTTATAGGTTGTTCTTGCGTTCACAAAAGCCTTTGATGGCAATGTTTTTGTGTGCGTTGATGTCCTTCAATCCGTTTTACATGAATTTATTCAATTCATTCATGACCGACCTAAGCTTTTTAATTTTTCGTTCCTTGCCTTCTATGCATTAACTTGTTATTATCAAAAGTCAAGCAAGATCTATCTTTTCTTATTTTTTGTTTTGGCTGTTTTGGCCACGCTCACAAGGCAATTGGGTATAATACTTTTTGCCTCTTATTTTATGGCAGCACTTGTAGATGTTGTTCAGAAGCGGAATGTAAAAGAACTTTTGAATTCGGTGATCATTGGTGCATCCGGCCTGGTGATCCTATACGTTTTTGAGAGATGCATGTCCTATAAACTTACACCAGATTCTGCTTATCAGGGAGTTTTTATTTCTCCCAAGAACATACCATTGGGTACGGGGGTTTTAGGAAGGATCATTGACAAGGCAATTCATATTGCGCGAAATTCAGGCAGCATATTTCTCATTTTGTTTGTGATGTTTTTACCAGGTCTTTTCCGCAGAGTAAAGGATGCACCTTACCTGCAGTGGATATTGTTGTTTGGACTAGGTGTGCACTTCTTTTTTAGCATACCGCATAAAGAGATCGTTGGAGATGTGCTCATCAATTTCGGGCTTGGGCTCGAATCAACTGTAGATATTGCCTATCTGGCGCAAAATACCCAGCCAAATGCACATTTTTTATATGATGGCTTACAATTGCTGTTCATTGCCGGGGCACTTTTGTTTTTGTTGTTCATGTCGTCATTCAAACTGAAATCAGTTTTGGAAATAAAACCAGTGAATGTTTTTCTCATTTTTTTATGCTTGTTCTATCTGATATCCATATGTGTAGCAGAAAGCTCCTTTGATAGATATTGTTTGTTCTTTATGTTATTTACCACCATAGCCTTGGCTGAACATTTAAAGTTTACCGAAGTATACACAAGAATTTCAGCAATGGTGTTATTGCTTATTATTGCCACTTTTTCTGTATTGGCAACGAAGGATTACATTGATGCTTCCAAGCTAAAATTAAAGATCAAGCAAGAGTTGTTAAGTGCAGGTAAACTAACTGAGAAAGACATTAATACCGGCTTTGAGCATGAGCTGTGGGATGGTAGTTTAAACGAATTGAACTGGATCAAATGGGATCATTATAAAGAAAGGAAATTTGTTTTAACACGCGGACCACTTGAAGGATTTAGAGTGAACAGAACTTACAGTTACAATAAATATTTGCCGCCTCGGGTTAGTACGTTTTACTTACTTGAAAGATCCGATTCACTTCAAACCCATTGAATTTCTTTCACATCAAAAAAGAGGTCCTTGTGATCCTTATCAGTCAAATGTAAAAGTCCAGATGAATTAATGCCATTCACTTTCAGTGAGACAATGGTATCATTTACTTTGAATGAACTGAATTCATTGATCTTGTAAAGGTTCT
>DAISHL010000235.1:0-4175 GCA_036822555.1 Bacteroidota bacterium
ATTTGCACACTTGTTTTACAGTTGAATTCATTCTCCTTGATCTTGTATGCTATATTCATTGGGGTTTTATCGTGGAATAATTTTATATAATCCCCTTTAACATATCCAATGGCATTCAGGCGAATATTCGGATTTGATTTTTGAAATAATTCCAGTTTCAGGTGATTGTTTCCAACGATCCTAGCCCATCCTGTATCAAAAACCTGTATGCTGCAAAATACTGGTGTCATATTCTCAGGACCATGCGGGGCAAACTGTTTTAGAATTCGTACCATTTTTGAGGTGATCTCATGGAATTCCAGCTCTGTATCAATTTGAATCTGCGGGATCAGTTGTTCATCAGTAATGCTTGTACTTAGTATATCTTCATATTTTGAAATGAAAGCATGAATGTTCTCCTTTTTCATGGTCAATCCTGCCGCAAATTTATGTCCTCCGAATTGTTCTAAAAGCTCACTGCATTTTTCAATGGCACTGTAAACATCATAATCTTTTACACTGCGTGCGCTTCCTGTGGCCTTTCCATCACTTTCTGTAAGTACGATCGTAGGTTTATAGTAACGCTCAATTAATCGCGATGCAACAATACCAACCACACCTTTATGCCATTTCTCGTTGAACAGAACCGTAGATTTTTTAAAACTTGTTATAGGATCATTGTCCAGGATCATCAGTGCCTCAGTGGTTGTGCCCATGTCCAGATCTTTGCGCTGAGTATTGGTATCATTAATGCTTTTGGCGAGGTTCTCTGCTTCCTTTTCATCTTCACACACTAAAAGTTCAACTGCTGCACTTCCGTGTTTGATGCGTCCTGCTGCGTTGATACGCGGACTAAGTACAAAAACAAGATTTGTGATATTGATCTGTTTTGCGATCTGATTAAGGTTTAAAAGTGCTTTTATACCAGGTCTTGGATCTGAGTTTATTTTTTCTATTCCAAAATAGGCAAGCACTCTGTTTTCTCCGGTGATAGGCACAATATCAGCTGCTATACTAGTTACAACAAGGTCAAGGAAATTATAGCATTTGGTAAGATCGAGGGAATGTTGGATACTATAGGCTTGGATCAATTTGAATCCAATGCCGGCACCACTTAGTTCCTTGTAGGGATAAGGACAGTCTGATTGTTTGGGATCAAGAACGGCAATTGCATCCGGCACGGTATCGCCTGGTAGGTGATGGTCACAAATGATAAAATCTATGTTCTTTTCATTGGCATAGTTTATTTTATCAATTGCTTTTATACCACAATCTAGGGCAATGATCAGGCTGAAGCCATTTTCAGATGCAAAATCAATACCTTTGAAGGATATGCCGTAGCCTTCTGCATATCTGTCCGGGATGTAATAATCAAGATTGGACGTATGCTCTTTGAAGAAGCTGTAAACCACACTCACTGCGGTTGTACCATCCACATCGTAATCACCATAGATCAAGATCTTTTCCTTTTGGGATATAGCCTTGCTTATGCGGTCAATGGCGCTTTGCATGCCTTTCATTATGAAAGGATCATGCAGTTGTGAATGGTCAGGTCTGAAAAATTGTTTGATCTCTTCGAAAGAACTTAATCCCCTCTCAGTCAGCAGAGTTGCAATTACCCTGTCTACATTCAGAAGTTGCTGTATGTTTGTAACAGTTTCTTTGCTGATCTTTTGATCTAATATATTCCAGCGTTTTTCCAAATGAATTTAAAGAGTAGTGTAATAATTTCCCGTTAAGCGATATTGTGATAAACAGCCTCAATATCATCATCTTCTTCCATCTTCTCTATCATGGCCATTACATCAGCTTCCTGCTCTGGGGTTAACTCTTTAAATGTAGTAGGAATATAAATTTTGCTTGATTCGATCAAATTCAGTTTTCGCTCCTCAATGGCTTGTTGCATTTTACCAAAGTCGTTAAATGCAGTTTGAATAATGAAGTAATTGTTTTCTTCATCATGATTAATTTCTTCAAGTCCAAAGTCGATGAGATCCAGTTCTAGATCATCTTTATTTAATCCAGTCGCATCAATTTTAAATATTGCTTTATGTTCGAACATGTAGCTCACCGAACCATTAGTTCCAAGAGAACCTTCGGCACGTGAGAAATACATTCTAACACTTGCTACTGTGCGCGTAGGATTGTTGGTGGTACATTCAACCAGCACAGGCACCCCGTGCGGAGCATACCCTTCATAAATTACCTCTTCATAATTTGTAGAGTCCTTTTCACTTGCGCGTTTAATTGCACCATCAACGTTTGCCTTAGGCATATTTACCGCCTTGGCATTCGCAATAACCATTCTCAGGCGTGCATTTGTATCGGGGTTCGGACCACCTAATTTTACAGCAATGGCAATTTCTCTGCCAATCTTTGTGAACGCTTTGGCCATCTTGGCGTAGCGTTTGAACATGGTTGCCTTTCTTTTTTCAAATATTCTTCCCATGGCAATGTTTTTTTATGATGTTACAAAATTATAATTTACGTTCAATTATTCACAAGCTCATTCAAAATCTCTGTTAACTTTTTTGTGAGATTACGGCGAGAGTATTTTTTTATGGCCTC
The DNA here is from genome assembly GCA_036822555.1 of Bacteroidota bacterium. Classification (GTDB taxonomy): domain Bacteria; phylum Bacteroidota; class Bacteroidia; order B-17B0; family Aurantibacillaceae; genus Aurantibacillus. Next base: position 2,548 of record DAISHL010000235.1, read on the forward strand.
AGCATTGTGTTCTGTTATTGTGTTTTCAAATAGCAACTGAATATTTTTTTTCAAGGAAACTTTGTCGTTAAAGTCACTAATATAGCCGGCGTTTGTCTCTTTTAATATTTCTGCAAGATCGCCGTTCGTTGGTCCAATTGCCAGAATTGTCGCGCCTGCAGATAAATATTCATAGAATTTACCTGTTAGTATTCCTTTTGCATTTGGCGTGTTGTTCACCAATAATAGGTTCACCTTAGAACGCTGCTGTTCAAGGATCACTTCATTATGTGGGAGGTAATCTATCTTCCTTACATACGGCATTAAACCATGCTTTTCAAGACTTTCTATAACGGTAATGTCAAGCTTCCCAACCAGTTTTATTTCCAATGCATTTTTAAAGTTCTCGTTGGTTTGTGTAAGTTCATTCAATACATGCCAGAGTAACTCAGGGTTCCTCGACTTTACAAGTGTTCCAATATGAGCAATGCTGAATTTCTGATCTTTGATCACTTTACCTTGTTGCAGATCCTCTTCATCATAGCCATTGCAGATCACACTGAATTTGGTGTTTTGGGAAGGAATGTTGTTGATAGCGCAAAGTTCATCGCTCATGGTCTTGCCAACGGAGATAACTCGGTCAGCCTTTGACAGTACTTCTTTTTCAAGCTTTTTATGCTTCCTGTCTGCCATGGCGCTTAGCTTCAGTTCTTTGTAAAAATCAATATTTGTCCAAGGGTCCCTGAAATCAGCAATCCATTTAAGCTCCGGAAATTTTTCTTTTAGTCCCTCAGCGATAAGATGCATGCTATGCGGCGGGCCACTGCTAATGATCGCATCAATATTATTACTCTTGATATACTTGGTAAGATAGGCTATAGAAGGTTTAATCCAGAATTTACGGGCATCCGGAATAAAGAGGTTGCCGCGTATCCAAATGGCAAGGCTGTTCAAATAACTCTTTTTCTTTTTACTTTCATTTAGAAATGCAGCATTGATCTTCTCTGTTTTCTTCTGTCCTATCAGTGTTTTGTAGGCATGGTAGGGCTCCCAAATAGGTTGTTTAATTACAGTAGTGCCGGTTGGTATATCTTTTTCTAAACTAAGATCTATTTCTGGCATTTCTCCATTTTCAGCGGTATACACAACAGGCTCCCAATTGAATTCCTTCAGGTATTTCACAAACTTCAGCCATCGTTGAACGCCCGCTCCACCGCTTGGCGGCCAGTAATAAGTGATGATAAGTACTTTTTTCATTCGCACATGTAAAGCTAGGAATTTTGAACTGTTTTTTCTTAAAATTCCCTTATATCTTTTGTTTTACGGCATTCTGAGCCTGTTCAGTATGGTTTTTCCGGGGGTATCCTGAATTTTATCAGGTTAATTATCAGTAGATAACGTGTAATTTTGCATAAAAATTTGTTCAGGAGGAATTCGGTATCTATCTTTGCGCTCCCTAAAAACAACACATTCATTGAGAATTTAGGGGATTAGAGAGCAAAAAATAAATACTTCAAAATACAGAAGCAAAGACAAGTAGAAAAATCGGAAAAAGAAGCACAAAAACTCTCCAACGAAAAAAAAAAAAACAACAATTAAAAAAAACAAATAGAAAACATGAAAAGCAAAAAACAAATAAGAGACCATAC
>DAISHL010000236.1:0-4174 GCA_036822555.1 Bacteroidota bacterium
TAGACTAATTGTAGCTTCGGTTTAAATATTAGGTAAATTAAAGGACATTCAAAAAGTAAAAAAGGAAAACCGGCTTTGTAACTCTGATATAGAAATAAAAAAAACTAAGCCACTAATCGTTGATGAGCCCCCTGAAATTAAAAAAGAAGTGAGCCTTCACACAAGCGCATCACCAGACCTGACAGCATCCGATCTATTACAAAGTGATCCTACCATTGTACATCCTATTTGTTCATCCTCTCAAATTAAAACCGATACTATGTCTGCAAAAAAAGAGGCGGTGATAAATACGCATGAACCTCAAAAGCAGCTGCTCAGATCTAAAATAGCCTTCTGGATCTCCATCGTATTCAATTTTCTGATCATCATCGGACCACTGTTTGTAGTGATAGGTTTACCATTGCAGATCTTGATACTTTTTAATATTGGATGGATGGTCTCCCTCTTCGTGTTGTTAAGTGGCTGGTTGATCATTCCATTAGTCTTCATTTTGTCACAAAAAGAGGCTAAACAACAACGGAAGGAATTCGGCAGAAAAGGGATCTTCAAAATGCTCAGAACAGGAGAATACAAGCATCATAAGGCATTTTTCGCCCGTAGGTTGATGTGGGTTTCTTTTATTATTTATATAATCATACTTTCATTCTTATTTACCATAGCAGCTTTGGGAATTGTAAACTCGTGATAATAATTTCATTCACACCTAAAAAAACATCGCTTTGTGTGGTATAGGCACTTTTACTTAAATCACACCATTGACAACGCCGGCACTTTCAATTTTTCTCGAATAAAAAAGCCTCTATGATTAGCGGCTTTTGTGCTCCCACCTGGGCTCGAACCAGGGACCCTCAGATTATGAGTCTGATGCTCTAACCGGCTGAGCTATAGGAGCGAAGAAATCCGATTTGGCTTAGCGCCGGTTCAAAATCGGATTGCAAAAATAGAGATTAAACTGGGATTTACAAATTAATTATAAAGCCAATACCTGCTTTGCATGGTCCTTCGTGTTCACATCGGTTACTACATGCTTGATGATTCCTTCAGGAGAGATCACAAAGGTTGTTCTAATAATGCCATCATAGATCTTACCCATGAATTGTTTTTTACCGAATACATTAAATGCCTTGATCACAGCCATGGTTGTATCTGCGATCAATGGGAAAGGCAAGCTGTATTTTGATGCAAATTTTGCGTGCGATCTCTCATCGTCAGCACTTACACCTACTACTGCATAATTCTTGTCACGCAAATAGGTATACTCGTCGCGCAAACTGCATGCCTCAGCCGTACATCCCGGAGTATCATCTTTAGGATAAAAATAAAGGATAATTGTTTTTCCTTTCAATCCGGTCAAACTTATTACATTTCCATTCTGATCCTTCCCTTCGAAGTAAGGAGCTTTATCTCCTGCTTTTAAATGAGTAGCATGTGCTACGAATTTGGCAGCAGGTTTAGCAGCCGGCTTTTTAACTGCGGCTTTCTTCACTGGTTTTTTACTGCCAGATTTTACTGTTTTTGCAACTGTCTTCTTAACGGTTTTTTTTACTGTCGCCTTTGCTTTCTTCACCGCCTTCTTTTTAGGGGCAGCTTTCACTGTTTTCTTAACTGCTTTTTTTACCGGCTTTGCCTTTTTTGCTTGCTTTTTTGCCGCTTTCTTTGCTGTTGGTTTTACTTTTTTCTTTGCCATTTTTCTTAGTTTGTTGTTTAACACCTGGTAATATCAATTGTTTACTATAGTTCCTATCAAAATACTTACATAAAGATTTCAACTCACACTTCTCACAAAGTGGCTTACGCGCCAAACACGTATAACGCCCATGCAAAATAAGCCAATGATGTGCTATAGGAATTAGGGATTCAGGAATATACCTTACCAATTGCTTTTCCGCTTGCAAAGGATTCTTTGCACCAATGGTCAAGCCCAGCCTTGCACTTACCCTGAATACATGTGTATCAACGGCCAGCGCAGGTTTCTCATACACCACAGAGGCGATCACATTGGCTGTTTTTCTACCTACTCCAGGTAATTTCACAAGTTCATCAACTTCTCCGGGCACCACATTATTGAAATCATTCACCAGCATCTTGGCCATATTTACCAAGTGCTTTGCCTTGTTATTAGGATAGCTAATACTTTTAATGTAGGTTAGGATCACATCGCTATTGCTCTGGGCCATGGTTGGAGCATCAGGAAAATCCCTGAACAATGCTGGAGTTACCATATTCACACGCTTATCCGTGCATTGTGCAGAAAGGATAACCGCTACCAGCAATTCGAACGGATTGGAGTAATGCAACTCAGTTTCTGCAACAGGCACATGCTCTTTAAAATAGGCCAGAACTTTTTGAAAGCGCTCTTGTTTATTCATTTCAAAAGTAAATTTAAGTGTTTTTACACAATTTGTTATTTTTGCTTTAAGCATGTTGCGTTATCTTCATATCTGTTCTTCTTTTGTATTACTATTCGTGATCATAAATGGCTGCACCCCTGAGCCAGAGCCTAAGAAAAATATACAGGTGAATGAGGATGCCCTGAAGAAACAATTCATTAAAGCTAACCAGCAACTCGTGCAGAAAGAGAATGATGAAATGGACCAATACGCCAGATCTCATCAAATGCCATTTGTGTCTACCAAAAGTGGCATCAGGTACTATGTTTACAAGGCCTCCGCAAAGGGCGACAGTATCCGTGACGGCATGGAAATAACCATGGATTACAAGGTATCGTTGATGAACGGAACAGAAGTATATAGTTCTGCAGAGTTAGGAAAAAAAACATTCATTGTTGGGCAAGAGAACATAGAAAGCGGCATCCATAAAGCTGTGCAGTTCCTTAAAAAGGGCGATAAAGCATTGATCCTTATACCTTCGCATCTTGCTCACGGATTGCTGGGCGACTCCAAAAAGCTACCTCCACAAATGCCCATAGTGTATGATGTTCAGATCTCCAATTAATTTTAGAAATGTTGCACTTACGTTTATTGCCATTTTGGTGATCGCATCCTGTACTCAAAAAAAGGCAGAATACACTAAACATCCTGACAACTTCTATTATAAATTAATATCCTTCGCTAACAAGACAAAACGTAACAACCAGGGGTAATTAGCAATTTTGAATGCAAGCTATGCTACACAGGACGACTCGGTTTTCTGGACAAGCTCAATTGATTTCAATGATAAATTCTATGTAAAGGTAGATCCTACGGAAAGCGGAAGTTCAATTGAGCGTTTTTTGTTGAACTCAAATGAAGGCGATAGCGCCTGCTTGCTGCTACCTTGCAGCTCGTTTTTCAAACAACAATTTGTGACCAATACGATTCCTGATTTTTGCAAGAACGATTCCATTATAAAGGTGAATTTAAAGATCACCGGACTCTTCAGTTCAGAGAAGTATGATTCGCTTCAATTCGCCTGGGCAGCTAAGGAAAACAAACTGATCAAGGACTATCTGAAAAGTAACAACATCAACTCCTTTTACGTTGATGGCATGAATGTGTATTGGCTAAGCGGCAAACCAAACCCTGAGAACATGGATCAGCTGAAGAATAAGACCATATCCATGAGTTACAAAGGATACCTGTTGAACGGCAAACAATTTGATGAATCACCCGCCAACTGGACCGTCAATCCATCAACTCCCGACCAGATGCTTAAAGGGCTAAATTATGTTATAAAATACTTAAACACAGGCGAAAATGCCAAAATAATATTACCTTCGTACCTCGCATTTGGCGAAATGGGAACCGGAAATATCATCCCTCCTTTTACGCCATTGCTATATGAAATAAACATTAACACAATTGTCAATTAAAATGAAATTAAAATTTACTTTACCTGTTGCAGCTGCTTTATTAATGGCGTCTTGCGGAAGTGATTCACAATTCGATGGATTTACCAGAGCGAAAGAGAATGGATTGCATTACAAATTCTTTAAACATAATGATGAGGCTGCAAAGGTTGAATCAGGATCAGGATTGTATTTCAGCTATGTGATCTCTACCTATCCAAAAGATTCGGTGGTTTTAAAGTCTAAGGATGTTAGTCAGGACGGTTCCGGATACACACGTTTTCTTGTGACAAAACCAACATTCCACGGCTCATTTGAGGAAGGATTCATGATGATGCATGAAGGTGACAGTGCTGCCTTTATCATTCCCGCAGACTCTTTCTTTAT
>DAISHL010000237.1:0-4166 GCA_036822555.1 Bacteroidota bacterium
CAAAAAATTCAACATTCCATTCGAATAATGTATTTGGATCTGAGCAATTATGTAGAGATAAAAAATTTGGATCATTTAGTTTGAATCTTATACGAGCACTTTTTTCGTTAAATTCAACACTTGTTTGATCTGTTGAATAGACCGAATGGAATCCAGATCACTGAAGATACTTGCATTGTTGTGGATCAATGCAGCAAACTGAGCTAACCGTAATTGAGGAAAGTTGGCAGTCCGCATGCGTGAGTATTTATAGATGTGTTTTTGCAGCGCACTGAGTTTGTATTTGTTCTTCAAAAATTCATATTCGTTCTGAAGGTTCTTCAGATATGGCTCTTCAAAGGTTTCTTCCTCCAGCATTCCTGCTGTACCCAGCAAGAGGCTTTCAACCTGCATCAGGGAATCTGTATGCTTCAGAAGAATAGTAACAGGCAAATAGGTGGCCAAAAGTTCAAACGGAAGGGAATTCACTTTGAAACCAAAATTTCGCAGAAGGATGGTGTAAAAAGTTTGTGTAAAATCGTTATTAAAGCTTTCAAAGATCTTAGAAATGTCCTGTGTTTTTTTCTCAAGACGTTCAATGGCCATCCTATGGATCCAAGGTGTTGTAATTTTTGTAGGGATGGAAGCATATCCTTGATCACACGCCAAAGATCGTTTAGAATGAATGAGAGTGTGGTAATTGGAAAGCAGATGAGACGGGATTCGGTTCTTGAGTTCCATGACCTCTACATTATTGGTGAGGTTTTGCGCTATCTCTTTGTCGTGCTCATATACAACATGTAAGATAATGTTATTGTAAGACACATCTGTTTGGTGATTATGCCTTAACCAGTCACTTGATCTAACATGTATTTCAATATTGCCGGCTAGTACAAGACCATTCAGTTTTATCTTGGCATTGAAAAAGTCGGCCCCTGAATTAACATTCAATTCACCAACATGAATGACCTCAAGCAAATTCCCTTCGTTAGTGATCAGATTTGAGGGGTCGAAAAGTTTATGTTGCCAAATGAATTTAAGAAGATCTTCTTTGATATCAGGCATATCCTTTGATTTTATAGACCAAGAATCCCACCCATTCATGCAATAGGAACTGCAATTGAAACAGTGCGTCAGGTGTTGGGATGAACAGATGATCAAAGGTGTATCGCCTAACACCGCTTACTTTGTTGGTGATGTATGGAGTGATGTTTGTATACACTGCCTTTTTGAAAACAGCTAATGACCTTGGCATGTGATAAGCTGAGGTCACCAGAAGGTATTTGTTGCCTATATTCAGTGAATCCAGGATCTTTTTGGTGAACACTGCGTTTTCGTAGGTGTTCTTACTGTCCTTTTCAATAACAAGAACACTATCATTGATCCCAATTTCATTCAGGTATTTATGAATGTAGATACCCTCTTTGTCTTCCGGAAACTCTATACTTCCTGAACCACCCGTAAAAATGAGTTTATCGATCCGGTTCATTTTAAGAAGTCTCAAAGTTTGAAATATTCGGTCGCCACTGTAATTAAAACTTAGTTTATTCAATCGCTTGTCAACCGACCCAATTCCGCCAAGTACAATAGCGCCATCGTAATGAGTATTGTTAAGATCATGGTCTGGTGTAACAGTTTCATAGGCCCTGAAAAGTTCATCAACAAAGAAAGAATTAGAACAAATGTAGAGCAATGCCACAGCAATTATCCGTAGTTTTTTTGCGCGAGATTCAATTTTTGTGCGAAATGAATACAACAGGAGAAAGGTTACCCAAACCAGCGGTGAAATAAGGAATGCCAACAATTTGGACAGATAGAAAAACATGCATTAAATGTAGTAATAATGTTATAAATTCTTACACGAAATTTACATCAGAAAGCATATATTTACGCATATTTAGTTAAAATAGATCAGTCATGAAAAAGATACTTGTTGCCAATAGAGGAGAGATAGCGTTACGTGTAATGAAGAGTGCACGTGAAATGGGAATTCGAACTGTAGCTATTTATTCTGCGGCCGACCGAAACGCACCTTTTGTAAAGTATTCTGATGAGGCAGTTTGTGTTGGTCCGCCTCCAAGTTCTCAATCCTATCTCCAGGGCGATAAGATCATCCAGATCTGCAAGGATCTAGGAGTGGATGGTATACACCCAGGATATGGATTCTTAAGTGAGAATGCAGAGTTTGCTAGAAAAGTAAAAGCGGCAGGGTTGATATTCATTGGCCCAAGTGCAGAGAGCATGGATATGATGGGTGACAAGTTAAGTGCAAAAGCAACTGCTAAAAAACACAATGTACCAATGATCCCTGGTTCTGAGGGTGCTATTAGTGATCTTCAGGAGGCGATCAAGGTGGCAAAGCAAGTTGGCTTTCCTTTATTGATAAAGGCATCCGCAGGTGGCGGAGGTAAAGGGATGCGTTTGGTGGAGAAAGAAAGCGAGATCGAAGAGCAGATGAAGCTGGCGGTGAGTGAAGCCATATCTGCATTTGGCGATGGTGCAGTTTTCATTGAAAAATACGCCAGTGGTCCTCGTCATATCGAGATACAACTGATTGCAGACAATCACGGCAATTGTGTGTATTTGTTCGAGCGTGAATGCAGCATTCAGCGCAGGCATCAGAAAGTAATTGAAGAAGCCCCAAGCAGCGTTTTAACCCCAGAATTGAGGGCTGCCATGGGAAAATGCGCTGTAGATGTAGCCAAGGCATGTAATTACAGCGGAGCAGGTACCGTAGAGTTTTTGGTGGATGATCAGTTGAATTTCTATTTCCTTGAAATGAATACACGCTTGCAGGTAGAGCATCCGGTAACGGAAATGATCACAGGATTGGATCTGGTGAAAGAACAGATTAAAGTGGCGCGTGGCGAAAAATTAAGCTTTACCCAGGAAGATATGAAGATTAACGGACATGCCATTGAAGTGCGTGTATGTGCTGAGGATCCATTGAATAATTTCTTACCCGATATCGGCAGATTGAATATATACAAAGCTCCTAGCGGAGTAGGTGTAAGAGTAGATGATGGATTTGAGGAAGGAATGGATATTCCTATTTTTTATGACCCAATGATCTCAAAGCTTATTGTTCATGGAAAGAACAGAACGGAAGCAATTGAGAAAATGCTAAGGGCCATTGATGATTATAAGATCGTTGGGGTTGAGACCACTTTGGATTTTTGTAAGTATGTTCTCAAGCATCATGCTTTTGTTTCCGGAAAATTTGACACGGGCTTTATCAAGAATTATTTTACTCCGGAGGCATTAAAGCCTGAAAACACTCAGGAAGAGGTTGCTGCCATAGCTGCCGAGCTTATCTTTTCATTATCAAAACCTAAGCAGGCCGTAGTTGCAGAAACTTCTGTTAAAAAAAGTAAATGGAAGCAAAACCGTTGAAAACAATAATGTAACTTAAGGTTACGTTTAGCGTACAATTGTATAAACAGGTGAATGAGTGCAACAGTAAAATATTTCAAACGTGTTTTAATTGTACTGGTAATTCTTTCTGCATACCCTTTCTGTAATTTCTATGCCCAATCTTCTGCGCCTGTGAGGGCCTATGCTGTTGTTGAAAATAACGATACAATCCCTGTTTTCTTTCTTGATGAGGTTGGGGTAACCACCAATATGGTTTTTAAGACCAGGCGTCAGTATGAGCAATGGACAAGAGTGAAATACAATGTAAAGAAGGTGTATCCATATGCCATTTTGGCCTCCGCTAAACTTAAGCAGTATGATCTTATCCTTTCTAAAATGGAAGATGAGGATATCCGCAAGGCTTACCTTCGTGTATGTGAAAAGGATCTTAGAGCAGAGTTTGAGGATGAGTTGAAAGGCCTTTCCATCTCTCAAGGCAGGGTGCTCATGAAACTGATCAATAGGGAGACAGGCAAACCAACCTATGCTATCGTTAAGGAAATGAGAGGTCCGTTTCAGGCGGCCATGTGGCAAGCATTAGCCAGTTTGTTTGGTAACGACATGAAGGTTGAATACAGCAAGGAAGAGGATATCATGATCGAGAAGGCCATAGCACTTGTTGAACGCGGCGATTTTTAAAGAGCATTTATTTCTTTATTCATGAAATGCTTTCTATACCTATGCATTCGTGAAAAAAATTCTCAAGTACATAAAACACCATAATCAAAATCTATTAATGGCTCTATTTCTTGCCGCGATCAATCAGATATATT
>DAISHL010000238.1:0-4164 GCA_036822555.1 Bacteroidota bacterium
GCTGATGTCACTCAACAGCAGGGCCAGGGTCTCATAGTTTTTCTTATTGGTATTGGCTACCAACTCCTGTCCGCTCTCCTGCAGGTACTTTTCCAGGCATCGGCTGATCAAATAAACAATTTCACCTCTACCCCCTGACATTGATTTAATTAGTTGAAGTTCATATAGTTGTAAAATTTCCGAAAAAGGTCGGTTATTTCAGATTCCCGTAAAGTTAAAGAAAGTTTAACAAGAATGCACCCTTTCGTCACCCGCTTTGTTAATTCGTACGCGCATTTCATGTCTGATGAATAAAATTAAATTTAATATGAAAAGGTTCCTCCCTTACCTGGTACTGACGATAGGAGCAATTGCCTGTCTGCTAACCAATTCTGTTATTGCACAAAACACAGCCCCCAACAGCTTGACCGTGAAGGGCAGGGTGTTATTGGCTAAAGAGAATACCGGACTAGGCAATGTTTCGGTACAGGCTTCCAAGTCGAAGGCTGGTACAGTCACTGCCGATGATGGTTCATTTACCCTTCGTATCGAGAAAGGAGAGTCCCTCCGATTTACCCGGGTAGATCTTCAGCCGGTAACCATTACAGCTGTTTCCGGGCAAACCCTATCTGTTGAAATGCAACTGGCAGATAATAACCTGGAAGATGTGCTGGTGGTTGCCTATTCCAACCAGCGCAAGAAAACATTTACCGGTTCAGTTGGTACCATTAAGAATACAGTGATTGAATCAGCTCCCAATGCATCGGTACAAGAGACCCTGCAGGGTAATATTGCCGGCGTTCAGAGTACCAATGGCTCAGGTCAGCCGGGAAGTGTACCCAATATTCGTATCCGCGGAGTTGGTTCGATCAACGCAGGTGCAGCACCCCTCTATGTAATTGATGGTATCCCCGTAGTGAGTGGTGATATCTCCGGATTGAACAGCAATACCATTGCCGGATTGAACGCCAACGATATTGAAAGTCTGACAGTACTAAAAGATGCCAGTGCCACTTCATTGTATGGGTCAAGAGCTGCCAATGGGGTTATTTTAATTACCACCAAAAAAGGCAAGGCCGGCAAGTCAAAGCTGGGCCTCATTTATCAGCGCGGTGTTACCAGCAATACCATTCGGGAAGAACAGAAAACATTGACCACTCCTCAGTACTTACAATATTATAAGGAAGGTTGGGTGAATGCAGGCAATCGTGCCGGGTCCTTTGACTCCTTGCTGGCTGCCAATTCGATCAATCCCAACATCAATACCGATTGGTTCGATATGGTATTGCGTCAGGGAAATTATTCACAGTATAACCTGAGCACAAGCGGTGGCAGTGACAAGAATACTTATTTCATGTCCGGTAGTTATTACAAGGCTGATGCCGCTACCCGCAACATCGATTACGAGAAAGCGACTTATCGCTTGAACCTGAATTCAGAAATCGCGAAAGTGGTAAGTCTGAAGGGTGGAATCAGCGGAAGCTTCCAGCGCACCAGCAATTTCCTCGGTGGAAGTTTCTTCGGCAATCCTATCCGCGCCATGTATCGTTTGGCTCCCTGGTTACCGGTGTATAAGAGTGATGGTGTTACTTATGAGTTAGGTTACAACAATGGATACAATCCGGTGGCAGTTTTGGAAACTACCAAGCGCAATGCCAAGACGTATAATATTGCCGCTGTGTTGGCACCTACTGTTAAGTTGTCGAAGGGGTTAACTTTCGAGGGCAATTATGCACTGGACTTCAACCATGCTTTTTCATCGGTTTATTATGATCCACGTGTAGGAAATGCGAACGTAGCTGCCAATGGCGTTATCAGCAATTTCACACAAGACATTGTGAACTGGATCTCTACCAATATCCTTCGGTACAAAACTAGCATCAATGACAAACACAACATTGAGTTGTTTGCCGGTATGGAATACCAGGCGCGTTCTGATGTTGACATCAGCATAGAAGTGAATGGCATTGCACCCGGAACCAGCACTCCTGCAGGTGGTTCTAATCCGGTTCAGACAACTGGTACTGCTACTGCCAACCGCATCATGAGTAAATTTTTGAATGCCAATTATAGTTTCAATGACCGCTTCTTTTTCTCAGGTTCACTGAGAGAAGATGCTTCTTCGCGCTTCGCCAAGAATTTTCAATCAGCAGTTTTCTGGTCCATCGGTGCGGGCTGGAATATCAGTAATGAAAAATTCTTCAATGTGGATTGGGTAAAAGATCTGAAGATTCGTGCCAGCTATGGATACACGGGTAACCAGGGTATTGGGAATTTCGAATCACAGGGCTTGTATTCTGCAGGAAGTGATTACGATTTCCGTTCCGGACTTACCCTGTCTCAGTTAGCGAATAATAACCTGACCTGGGAAAAGAACATCCCCTTCAACGTGGGTATTGACTTTGCTTTGGCTAAGGGACGTTTCAATGGTACGTTGGAGTTTTATACCCGCACCAGCAGTGATCTCCTGATCAGTCAATCCATACCCAGTGTAAATGGTGTAACCAGCATTACAGTGAACAGCGGTGCTATCCGCAACAGTGGTTTTGAGTTAACGCTCTCTTCTATTAACCTGGCACCCAAATCTGCCCGTGGTTTGCGCTGGACAACAGACTTCAATGTCACCAGCAACCGCAACCGCATCACAGAACTCGATCCGGCATATCCTTCGGGAAGTTATCTCCGCCGCATCGGATATGATTTCTATACACATTTCCAGCGCGGGTATGCAGGTGTTAATCCGGAGAATGGAGAAGCGCTATGGTACACGGATGAATCAAAAGAAGTTACAACAAATGTTTTCACTACAGCTTTACCGAGACTTGCTTATGGCAGTGCAACTCCCAGATTCTATGGCGGTATCACCAATAATTTCAATTACCGCGGCTGGGGTTTGAATTTCCAGTTTTTTGTCAACTGGGGCAATACCATCTATGACGAATATGGCTATCTCCAAAAGACAGATGCCAACCTCGGATTCTCCGACCAGAGCAATGGTATGAGCCGGTATGAATTTGCCAGAAGATGGACAACTGTTGGTCAGAAAACAGATGTACCAAAGCCGGTATTCCTCGGAACACAATCTTCTTCCGGAAGTTTTGAAAGCAGCCGCTTTTTATACGATGGAAGTTATGTTCGTCTGCGTGACCTGACGTTTTCTTACACGTTCAATCCGACTATGTTGAAGAAGCTGAAGCTGACCAGTTCACGGATTTATCTCCGCGCACAAAATCTCCTGACCATTACCAAAGACAAGCGCTTCAATACTGACCCTGAAGTTTCTATCGATGGAACCATGGCTCAAAGACCTCCGGTATTCCGTACCGTATTGTTGGGCATAGATATCAATTTATAATTTTTGAAAAATTCGAGTATATGAGAAAGTCATTAATATTAGTAGTCACAGTATCACTCCTGGTGGCCTGTAACAAAGATTTCTTGGATGTAAAGCCGCAGCAAAGTGTATTGATCGAGGACGTATTCTCTCAGATGTCCACTTCCCGCGCAGCGGTCAATGGATTGTATTCTTTGATGCAATCTTATAGTTACTATGGCCGTGATGCCATGGTGATTCCGGAAGTTTTGTCTGATAATGTTACCAGAAGTGTAAGAACCGGCAATCGTTATACCGGTATGAATACAATGACACATACTGCTACCGATGCGAATGTGAGCAGAATGTGGAATCAGATGTACCAGGTGGCTACCAATGCCAACGCGATAATTGCGAATGAAGACAATATCAAGAAGATTGCTACTTCATTAGAACAGGCAGAAGCTGCTCAGTTGGTAGGAGAAGCCTATGCTGTAAGAGCCATGGTTTATTTTGATCTGGCGAAATTCTTTGGTCGTCCTTTGAACTTCACTGCAGATGGTTCACATCTCTGTGTTCCGCTGGTATTGAAGCCGATAACAAAAATTGAAGAGGTAGTTTTTCCTGCGCGCAATACAGCAGCTGAAGTGTATGCCCAGATTGAGTAAGATATTACGGAAGCCCTGAAGCGCTTGCCGGTAGATGGTGGTGTAATCAACAGTGGTACGGTTAGCAATGCGATGTTCAGAACCCGAATGAATAGATGGAGTGCAACAGCATTGCGTGCAAGAGTGGCTGTTTACCGTGAAGACTTGCCAACTGCAGTTGCTGCTGCAACAGAGGTTATCAACTCAGGAAGATACACCCTCTAT
>DAISHL010000239.1:0-4135 GCA_036822555.1 Bacteroidota bacterium
CATAGTGCGAATTTAATCATTTTAGGTATATAATCGGACATTCAAAATAAAAATTAATTGTTTTTAATGAGTCGATAATTTGAGCGTGTGTTTTTTTGATCTATTTGCAACACATAGACGCCATTTGCAAATTTTGAAAGGTCTATCTTCATTGACCCAACCTCAGCATACGTCTGATAAATAAGTTGCCCAACACTGTTGAATACATTTAATTCCGCCGGTTCGAACACATCAATTTGAAATACGCCTGAACTAGGGTTTGGATACACCTGAGCGTTGGCTGAGGCACTCGAAGCCACATTTTGAATACCCGTGCACGCATCCACACTTTGTGTGATTACAGCAGTATTTTCGCAGCCATTTGCGTCTGTACCAATAATTGAGTATGTAATTGTTGCGCTTGGTGAAACAACGCCACTCATTGGGATGGCGGGTGACCAGGTATAGCTTTGAGCGCCCGTTGCGCTTAACGTTGCCGATTGGCCAACACATATTAAAGTGTTGCTGCTGCTTGAGTTAATGGTTGGTAATGGATTTACTGTTACGTTTGCCGTTGCAAAAGTATTGCTGATACACCCTGCGGTGCTTGTTCCTGTTACTGTATAAGAGCTGTTTGCGGTTGGCGAAACAACAGCATTGCCTCCTTGAATAGTATACGTGTTTGCGCCGCTTGGGTTAATGGTAAATGAGTTACCCGAACAAATGGCCCCGCTGTTTACTGCAATTGTTGGTGTAGCATTAACAGTGACGTTTGCTGTAGCAAAGGTATTGCTTATGCAACCGGCTGTGCTTGTACCTACAACTGTATAACTCGAGTTTGTAGTTGGTGAAACAACCGCATTTCCTCCTTGAATCGTATAGGTGTTTGCACCGCTTGGGTTAATGGTAAATGAATTGCCGGAACAAATGCTGCCGCCGTTAACGGCAATGGTTGGTGTAGCAAAAACTGTTACATTACTGATTGCAATATCTGACACGCAGCCATTGGTGCCTGTGCCCACTACTGTGTAAGAATTTTATCTGTCCGTACTCATCACTGCATTGCCTCCTTGTATGGTTTAGGTTCTTGCTCCTCTAGGGTTAATTGTAAATGAATTGCCCGAACAAATGCTGCCGCTGTTTACCGAAACAATTGGTTTTAAATTTACGGTTACACTAACTGTTGCAGTTTCGGAACAACCTTGCCCATCATTAACAGCTAATGTATACGTGCCCGCATTTACAGTACCTGCATTCGCAATACTTGGGTTTTGAATGTTTGCCGTATAGCTGTTTGGTCCTTGCCAATTGTAGTTTAAAGTTAAGGTGCTCGTTACTGTTGTAGTAAAATTTAAAGTACTGTTTTGGCAAAGAGGCGTGTTAGAATTTACTGACGAGCCAAAGCCAGAACAATCTCTGAACTTAACGAGAAAACCATCACTATTGCCGCCAAAAGTTGGTTGATGGCCGTTTGTCGTTGCAATTATTGTTCCTGTAGAACTACTACCATACCCTCCAATATAAACACTGCCATTTCCATCAATTGCACACGCCATTCCAAAATCCTGACCGCTTCCGCCGTAATATGTACCCCATTGTCTTGTGCCTGAGGGGTTGAATTTTGCAAGAAACGCATTCTCCCAAAACCCGCCCCCATGAACTGGTTGATAACTGCTTGGCGTAGCTATTGCGTTTCCTGTGGTTGTTCTTGTAGAACCAACAAGATAAATATTTCCTAAAGCATCAATAGCCGATCCATAACCTAAGTCTTGCCCTGTTCCGCCGTAATAAGTGCCCCATTGTCTTATTCCAGATAAATTAAATTTCACTAAAAAGGCATCACCATTTGTTGATAGAGTTGTTTGATGACTTAATGCAGATGCGATTGAATTTCCATTTGAGGATTGTGTAGTTCCAACCACAATAATGAAATTATTATCTACAAAACAAGAAGCGGCATATTCTGATGATGATCCCCCATAATAGGTTCCCCATTATCTAGTACCTGAAGGGTTGAATTTCACTATAAAAGCATCTCCGCCCCCGCCTGCTGTTGATTGATGAGAGCCAGCTGAAGCAATAACAGTTCCTGCTGTAGATCCTGTGGCACCTACCATGTAAACATTTCCTAAATTATCACAAGCACAAGAATATCCCTCGTCTGAAACACTCCCACCATAATATGTACCCCAAAGTCTATTTCCATTTGAGTCAAACTTAACAAGGTAGGCATCTTGTCCACCAGCCGCATAAATCGACTGGTGACAACCGGGGGTTGTAATATTATTTATGCTAGAAAAGCCTGAAAAACCCGTTAAAAAAACATTACCAGAGTTGTCAACAGAACAGCCGTAACCAGTATCCGTTCCTGTACCACCATAATAGGTTCCCCATTGTCTAACTCCTGCAGAATTAAATTTTACTAAAAACGCATCGTCAAGGGTCCCGCCGGCAAATGATGACTGGTGACTTCCAGGCGTTGATATACCAGCAGTTGATTGAGTTGTACCTGCTAAATAAACATTACCTGAAATATCTATTGCACAAGAACGTCCTTTTTCATTAAAACTACCACCATAATAGGTTCCCCATTGCCTTACACCTAATGAATTAAATTTTACTAAAAACGCATCATAAGCCCCACCTATTGCTACTAATGTTGATTGGTGACTTCCAAGAGTAGCAATTATTGTTCCCGTATTAGATTCTGTTTCACCTGCCAAAAACACATTACCAGAAGCGTCGCAAACAGATGAGTAAGCATAATCACCTCCACTGCCTCCATAATACGTTCCCCAAATACGCACTACCGGATCAATGATCAACTGTTGGTTTGGGTCATAGTTCTCTACATTAAAACTCAATACATTTCCTTTCAATACATAATTTGCTTTTAGTTTTTTACCATTTTGGTAAACAATAGGCGCATGTTCTTCAATGGTGCCCAAAGGGGTTTTTAATAATAAGCATCCGTTTTTTTGAAGTTGTAGTTGAGCGCCTTTAATCTGCAATTGAATTTGTTTGTAGTTAGCATGAGGCGCTACAATGTAATCGTATTTTAATTGCCCATCGTGCTCGTACCATTTTAAATTTATACCCTTATAAATATTTTCATACTCTACCTGCTCATAGCTTTTTACATTCAAGGCACCATTTGGGCAACTCTCTAAATAATAATTGTTGTAGCCTTCTATAGCATTCCCTCTTTTAACCGCTGCATTTGTGTTAGCATTTAGCCAATTGATGTCTATTCGGTAAATGGTAGTTTGATCAACTACTTTACGTTTTTGTTTGGTTTTAAAATCCTCTTCTTCTTTATAAGAATCTATCCGGTTCAATTGATAACTGATACCGTTATTCTTTAAATGAAACGTCAATTTTCCATCGGTTCCGCTGAACAAGACATCAGGACGGGCCTTGTAGTTTTGGTCGTGCACCTGACCTTTGTTTTCAGTAAAGTTTAGTGTTTTGTTTAGTGATTGAAGATTAGTTTCTCCGCTTGAAGCAGTTAAGGTTCCTGCATATAAAAAGGCAACAACAGATAAGAAATAAAATTTCATATATATTAAATTAATTACTAATTCGTAATAACAAAGTTATTATGAAATTGTTGGAGGCGGCTCCAATACCGATCCACATGACTTGCAAGTACGCAATTCCTTGCTTTCATAGAACTTTTTGAATTCGCCCTGAAACTGTGTTTGAATATCGGTTAACTGAAAATAAACTTCGTGTAATTTATGATTACAATTTTCGCAGAACCACAATAAACCATCTTTTTCGGTATCCTTTCTTTTACGCTCAATAACAAGTCCGATGGTGTCTTTAAAACGACGCGGATTATGCGGAATTTTTGGAGGCAGTAAAAAGATCTCACCTTCTTTGATAGGAACCTCTTTCATTTTTCCATCCAATTGAACTTGCACGATCACATCGCCTTCTAATTGGTAAAAGAATTCTTCACTCTCGTTGTAATGGTAATCTTTACGGGAATTAGGACCACCAACAACCATAATGATGAATTCGGTGTCCTTATAAACCACTTTATTATTTACAGGTGGTTTCAATAAATGGCGATTTTCATCGATCCATTTTTTAAAATTGAATGGTAATGTAAGCATGTTATAAAGTTAAAAGAAAAAAGTCAAATTCAAAA
>DAISHL010000240.1:0-4109 GCA_036822555.1 Bacteroidota bacterium
TGGAAGCGTTAACACAAATTACTTCGCAACGATACAGTGGGGCACAGGACCACATTTTTTAGAGGTTGGTATTGATCCAACAGGCGGCATCAATTACAATACTGCCAGTGTTCAGGAGTTAGTGAGCGTACCGTATGCCTTGTATGCGAAAGATGCTGCCAATGTAAAGGAATATGTAGCGGGTAACAACATTAGTATAGCTTCTCCAAGCGCTGGAAATACTTACACGATAAATTCCACAGGAGGTTCTGGTTCAAATGCAACAATTACCGTAGTGCCAAATTCACATCAGGTGAATTCTAACGGTAACGTTCACCAATTGTCAATAGCATCGCCATCCTTTTCTTCCAATAGTGATGCCATAACCATGAGTGGAACTTTTCCAAGCTATTCAATGAATTACCAGAATCCATCATTAAGTGTAATCGGTGGTTCTGTGTTAACGATCACACAGGGTACTTATACCTCTCCTGCTGTAACATTGAACAATGTTGGTTCAGGTCCATGGAGTAGTAGTTTGACAAATGTTTATCTAACTGCTGGATTCAATAATGTTGGAATAGGTACTAACTCGCCTGCAGCAAGACTTGATGTGATATCGTTAACGTCAAATGTTATAAATGCTACGTCAACTGGTTATGGAAACGCGTTGAATGCAATTACAACTGGTACTGGGTTGGGGGTTTATTCTTCAGCTTCAACCGGTGCTGCAGTTTTAGGCGTTAATTCTAGTGCTATTGGAGCAGCTGTTCAAGCCAATAATTCAGGAGTAGCAGAATCATTTTATGCGTATAAATCAACAGGACAAACGGGTGCTGTTGCAAAATTTGAGAACTTCAATCCCTCCAACACTGCTACTGCAGTGGTGATCAATACAAGTGGTAATGGTACAGGACTTTCTGTGAACTCCGGAAATTCCAATGCCATTCTAGCGAACAGCAATGGAGGTACGCCTAGCATCTATGCCACAAATAGTGGAGCTGGTTCAGCGATCGAGGCACAAAATCTTTCGTCTGGGGCTTCAATATATGCCTATAAAACAAGTGCAAATGGATCTGCAGCAATGTTCAATAATGCTTCAAATGGTAATAACTCTCCGGTTTTGAATGTGAATAATTCCAATGCAACAGGCGGTATTGCTGTAAATGTAACTCACACTGCCGGAATAGGGGTGAATGTAAATACAAATGGCCCTGGAAATGTTATTAATGCTACAACCAATGGTGGTGGAATAGGTGTTAATGTATCAGCAGGTGGTAATAACGCTGTTAGGGCAGTCAATAGTAGTAGTACAAGCCCGGCTGTGTATGCAAGCAATTCCGGGCTTGGAACTGGTTTACAAGGAATAACAGCCTCAACTTCTAACTTTGCCTATGGTGTTCAGGGAACAAATTCCGGCCTTGGATCAGGTGTTTATGGAGAAGCATCGGGCACAGGTGCGGGTTTTGCAGCCGGGGTGTATGGATACAGTTCGGGAGATTTTCCAGCCATGCTTGCAAGAAATGTCTCAGGAGGCAATGTTACAACTGCTTCAGGGATAAGGGCCATCACAAACGCTTCAAACACCAATGCTGCAGGAGTTCACGGCGAGAATACCGGTTTGGGACCGGCAGTTAAAGCAAGCTTGACAACTTTCACTGTTGCTGGAAGTCTTAATGCAGCTTTATTGTTGGAGAACGGACATATCAAAGCAATGGGCAATACACCAGCCATGTCTACGTACACTTTTGGTGGATTTGCAGGCGGTGCAGTGGGTCTTGGTGGATCTTTATTCTCTGCAAATGATGTTAAAGGAACGGTTAGTTTTTATACTCCTACAGGTTTTACTGGTGTTACTGCAGGTGCATTTGTTGAACAAACAATTGCATTTTCAAAGCAATATAGTATTCCGCCAACCATTGTAGTTACTCCTTTGGTTGATGTACTAGGTTTTGATTATTTGGTTAAGAATATTTCAACTGCGGGATTCACTATAAGGATCTATAGAAGCACGAATAGCGCAGTTCCAACAACTGCCACCCAAAATTATGAGTTTAGATTTAATTACATTGTTATAGAATAAGAAAGCCGGAATTATTCCGGCTTTATCTCATTCTTATGTTGATCGTTCTCTTTGTAAATATCATCAACGTCGTCGCTCTCTTCCTTTAATTCTTCGTGTTTTTCTTTTTCAAGATTCACATTAACGATCACAGGTGGTGCGGTTGCTTGAGAGATCCACATGCTTCCATTCCAGAACACATAGTGGTTTCTCCAGTTATCCCAATATAAATTGTATTTCGGGAAAAATATCCATCGGCGATGGTAGGTGTATTTCGGACGCCACACCGGGTGGTAAACCACTACCTTGGCCGGCCGGTATGGACTTCTTTTTACCACCACTGCCTTCTTTGGATGATGGTGGTGTCGGTTCGGATGGTGATGGGGTTTGCCCTTTTGTCCGAATGCACTTATGCTGATCATTAAAACAATGATCACCATGGTTAGTTTGGATCGTTGAATGGCTTTCATAAAGTGGCTTTTGAATTGGACGGTAAAAAGGAGGATAGGTTTAATTGCTTACCATTTTTTTTCTGTATTGTATACAGTGCCCTTGAAAAGACCAACATTTTTGCCATCCTGATTATGAATAGACACTTCGTAAATGGCGATCTTATGGCCTCGGTTCAATTCTTTGGCCGTAGCTGTTAACACATCACCTTCCTTTACTTTTGATGTATGAGATATTGAAGTTTCAATAGACACGCATTGGTTCCCATAACTATTGCTTGCAAAGGCCAATGCACTATCTGCCATGCAATATGTGATTCCTCCATGAGCAATACCAAACCCGTTCAACATGTCTTTTCTAACGGTTAAAAGAAGTTTACATGAGCCTTCTGAAACATCCTTCACCTGAATGCCAAGCCACTGACTGAAAAAGTCGTTGTGCATCATGGTATTAACTATTTCTTTTGGACCAGGCATTAGCTCTGTTTAGGTAGCCATGGAATTTCCTTTGCATTCAATTCCAAAGCAATCATACGCGATAGGGTAAATAAATAATCAGACAAGCGATTCAGATATTTGAAGGTAAGATCATTGACTGGTGCGTTTTCATTAAGATGTAAAACTGCTCTTTCTGCCCTCCTACAGATGCAACGTGCAATGTGCAAGTGTGAAACTGTTGGATGTCCTCCTGGCAATACGAAATGTTTCATCTCAGGAAGTTTTTCATCCATGGCATCAATAGCCTTTTCAAGCTCGGAGATGTCATTAGGAAAGAGCTCCGGCAATTTCATCTTGTTCTTATCAGGGTCTGCAGCTAAGATAGACCCAATCGTGAATAAACGGTCCTGGATATCTAACAACAACGTGTATTGCCAGTGATCCTTACCGATCAGGTCTCTAACCAATCCGATATACGAATTCAATTCGTCCACTGTTCCATAGGCTTCAATTCGCACATGATGTTTGGGTACCCGTGTACCACCGATCAGAGATGTTTCACCTTTGTCACCTGTTTTTGTATAGATCTTAAATGACATGCTGCAATTATAGTACACCTAAGGTAGAAAAAATAATTGGATTTTTATGACAACAGCAACCTTATCCTTAATTAGAAAGAAAGGCTGATGTTGAGGTTTGGCATGATCGGCAACTGATTAATGCGTTTGAACGTGAATCGGTCTACATAAAAAATATTTTCTCTGTTCAACACATTTGTTGCACCACCGTTGATCTCTAAAGTTGATTTTTCTGATAAGGCATATTTGTATTTAATGCCTATATCTAAACGTGCAAAATCAGGAAGTCGAGAGCTGTTGATGGTTCCCGGAATAAAGCCCAGGATGCCATTGGCTGTATTGAAATTGTAATTGATGTTGCCTTGCGGATTAAGTTGATTTACAAAGCCCTGGGTTGGAGTAAAAGGGAAACCGGTTCCGAAATTGAAACGACCATTCACCTCCCAGTTCTTTGTTTTACCAAATGAGTAAGATGTTACAAGGTTAATGTTATGTCTTCTGTCGAAGTTTGGTGCGTATACAGTGATAGAATCCGAGAGGTCATTTCCGAAATAGCGTTTGTTGTATGATAAAGAATACACTGCCCAGAAATAAAAGCGTTTG
>DAISHL010000241.1:0-4104 GCA_036822555.1 Bacteroidota bacterium
CAGTCACTTGACCTAGGATTCTTGTTCACTCAAAAAGTCGCACGCAAAAATCAGGATCCTGAAAATGGTGATTTCAGCTATTTTAGAGTGAATCTTAATTACATCGAGATCCCTATATTACTTAATTACAAATTGAATAAGCATTACTTCTTAACTTTTGGTCCTTCCCTCGCCTATTTGATCAACTACACAGAAGACACAGAGGTTGGCAACTGGAATGGTGTTTATCCTTTTAATGACTTTGAATATGGCGTAAATATTGGACTTGGTCGCGACTTTTACAAGCACTTCCTTATTGAGATTCGTTCAGGTAATTCTTTCCTTCCGGTACGTAATTATGGGATCGCAGCCAACCAGGTCTTTTTTCCAAATGCCATTGCAAGATTCTTTAACAAAGGATTATACAACAATATCCTAAGTGCCGTTGTTATTTATCAAATAAAACCAAACAAAAAAAGTGAACCGATCAAAGAATAAACTCGTTGTTGCAGTTACTGGTGCCAGTGGAAGTATTTACGCTAAAGTATTGCTGGATAAACTGAATTCACTGAAAGATCAGTTTGCAGAGATCGCTGTGGTCTTCTCAGATAATGCCAAGGAGGTTTGGAAACTTGAGCTAGGCAATGAAGATCATTCCAAATACAACTTTAAAGTTTATTCTAAAAACGATTTTATGGCTCCCTTTGCCTCCGGCTCCGCCAAATACAACATGATGGTGATTTGCCCTTGCAGCATGGGAACTTTGGCACGCATTGCCACCGGTGTAAGCAACGACCTGATCACAAGAGCTGCCGATGTTATTCTAAAGGAACGAAGAAATCTGATCCTTGTGACCAGAGACACGCCATTCAGTCTCATCCACATCAACAACATGAAGACCATAACAGAGGCAGGAGGAATTATCATGCCCGCTTCACCATCGTTCTACTCGAACCCAAAGAACTTCGAAGATCTAGCCGCAACCGTTGTTGACAGAGTTATTGACCTGTTGGGCATTGATCAGGAGACCTACAGATGGAATGAACACTAACTACAATTCTAATTCGTAATAATTAAGTAGGATTGTTTCATTCGGAAGTGTCAATTGCTTCACGTACTTGAAACCCAGTTTAGTTAACAATTTTATCGATGGTGTGTTATCGGTATTCGCAATAGCCGCAAGTTTATGTAATTTAAGCGCATTCTTCGCATAGTCAATGCAAGATAATGCCCCTTCATATGCAAAACCTTTATTTGTAAATCTTGGCAGAACAGCAAAACCAAGATCTACGAATTCCAATCCATCTCTTTTATTTAAGCCCACCATCCCAATGACTTTATTGTTTGCCTTGCTTAGCATTGCATAAAATCCGAATCCATTCTTTCTATAAAAAGGTATTAACTTATCAGTGATAAAATTCTCGGCGTCTCGTAATGAATTGATTCTTCGGTCACCAATGAACCGTTTCCATTCCTCTGTATTCAGCATTTCATAAAGGAACTCTTTATCTTGCCTCACAAATTCGCGAAACACCAACCTTTCTGTGGCATTTGGATGTGTGTGTGCATGCGAATGCGAATGGCCCATTTTACCTTTTTACCCGAACAAAGGTTCTTGAATAACAATCATGACACTCCTGTTTCAATACCAGGGTATCCTTTCCTCTGAATTCGAAAGAATCATTCATCATACTCATATCCTTCTCCTTTCCCTTGTAATACATGATCAACGTTACAGGTTCTGCCGAATAAATACTTTTTCCAACCACGTATTTCACGTTGTTTTGCATATTGAATACACCATCCTTATATGACTTGAAAACATTTTTCCTGGTGAATTCAATGGTGATGGCATATGATTCTGTTTTTGGTGTCATCATCCCACCGCCAAAGCCTCCGCTTGTTTCTATCCAACTCCATTTTCCAACCAGAAGTTTTGTTTGTTTCGATTGAGCATGAAATTGCAAAGAGATCAATGCCATCAGTATTATCAGTAGTTGCCTCATGTGTATTAACTGGTTTTGATCTCTTCCTTGCCATCCGCATGCTTGGCAAATCTTGATTTATCACGTGGATGAACCTGATCATATTTTGGCCAAGGCCAGCCACCGAATTGTGTGGCATGGTAATCTTCAAATGCTTGCTGTATTTCCTCTTTGGTATTCATAACAAACGGACCGTATTGTATCACAGGTTCCGAAATTGGTCTGCCTTGAAGCATAAGTATACTTACCTCATTATTCCCAGCTACGATCTCAAGTTCCTGAGCAGCATTCAATTCAACGGCATGGTATTTTGGTATTTTTTGTCCGTGAAAGGTCACAACATCTCCTTCATAAAAATAAAGGGTTCTGTTGATACCTGCTGAGGCTTTTGGCAGCACCCATATTGCATTTGATTCCATTTTAATATTCCATACGGCAACCTCATTCTTTGGATCAGAAGCCCAGGAATCAGGTGGAGGTTGCGGCGCTTTTTTTCCATCAAGCACTCCGGCAATAACTTCAATAAGTGGATGTTTGCCTGATGAATCCTTGTGGTTTACTACAGGAATGGGCTCGCGCCAAAACATTTTGAAATGAGGCGCCACCATTTTATTCTTCTTGGGCAAATTAAGCCAAATCAGAAATAATTCCATTGGATTTTCCTTATCCTTATGGATCAATGGAAACATCTCAGAATGCTGCACCCCTTTTCCGGCGGTCATCCATTGTACGTCTCCATCACCATACCTTCCTGCCGCGCCCATTGAATCGGCATGATCTACAAAGCCCTGACGTACCACAGTAATAGTTTCAAACCCACGATGCGGATGTCCGGGAAAGCCCGGAACAGTTTTACCATGATACATTCTAAACCCATCCTTGATGATAAAATCATCGCCCATATGACGACCTTTGAAATGTTCTGAAGAAGGCCCCATCAATTCATTCCCTTTCGGAAATTTATCTTCATGATGTACACAAAAAAGAAACGGATCCGCAGTTTCCCACTGAAAACCCAAAGGTTTGATCTTTAAAATAGGATTCATAGATGATGATGTTTTGTCCAATGCTTCTTTGAATGATCTTGTAAATCCTGTAAACGGCATCATTAATGCTGATGTTAATGCCATGGATGATCTTGTCAAAAAATTCCTGCGTGGTAATTTCTCACTCATTTTTAAAAAAGGATTGATGTTATGAAGTTAACAATAAATTACAATGTTTGTTCATCCTTGGTCCTTATCGCTGGTGTTATTGAATACAAGTTTCTTTACTTTATTTTGTTTTAACCATCCCCTGATAAGATCATCTGAATCAGGATAATAGATGGCCGGCTTTATGAAGCCTTTCAATTCCTCAAGATTACTGAAATTATCATACTCAGTCATATAACCATACCCGGCATAATGACCGTTCTCAATTAATATCAACGCCCTTTCCTCACGCGTTCTTCCTTTATCAATCAGCACAAAATTCTTTTCATTGAACCCAGAAGTATGTCACTTGCCCTTTTGTTATAGATCTCAGCTTCCTCCTCCCCTGCACAAATCCCATTGCATTTCTTGATCTGATGATTGAAACAAATGGCTGATTCTCCTGCCAATCCTGTATAGGTCATGCATAAACTATATGAATCCATCCATTGTTCTAGTCGCTCTCGTGCGGAGGAATAGTTCACGAATGAACATAGCGCATTCTCTGATTCATCAAACGGAACGATCCTAAAACAAATGATCCCTTCTGAATTCACAGACCAGTCAATGCAATGTGTAAACTGATCGGCCTTTCGCATCCGATTGTATCTTGGCTTGTGTTTCTTGATCTCTGCGGCCTCCATCAACAACGCAATAAGCTCACTTCCTGTAGCCGTAAAATCTGCCTGGTACAGATCGTTCAGCATCTTTTTACTTTTATGTTCCTTGCTGTTAAAATGGCTCAAAGCCCGGTTATAGGCATTTACACTTTTACCAATGTAAATGATCTCCTTCTCCTTATTCAAAAAATAATATACACCGCATTCTTCTGGCAGTTTATCCTAAATTTACTGCTTCATTTTTTCAATTCGTGTGGTCATCTACTACTCTACCCCTTGATTCTTGAATTTGGTGGCCATGGTCTTCAATTGTAAAAGCAGGTCAAA
>DAISHL010000242.1:0-4079 GCA_036822555.1 Bacteroidota bacterium
CGTTACAAGATTCGCAAAGCCCATCTCGTCGGCGTATAAGCCCGACCATTTATTCATGGCTCCAAGTTCCACATTGCCCACCATGTTATCTATGTATTTTAATCCTGTTGGGGTAGGCTTGTATTCTGTTTCCCATTTCACGTATCCTGGCATAAAAACACCTTTGTAGTTTTTACGCTCCACGAAAATGTGAACTGTATCACCATACGTATGTATGCCTGATCTTACAATTTCGCCATGTTCGTCTTTTGTTACTGTTGGTTCCATGAAAGGTTTTGCCCCTCTTTTGGTGGTTTCTTCAAATGACTTTCTTGCATCATCCACCCAAAGTGCTATCACTTTCACGCCATCGCCGTGCATGCGAATATGATGTGAGATCTCACTGTTTGGATCAAACGGAGAGGTTAATACCAATCGGATCTTATCCTGAACAAGCACATACGAAACACGATCACGCGAACCTGTTTCTAATCCGGCATAGGCCAATTCCTGAAAGCCGAATGCTGTTTTATAAAAATGTGCTGCTTGCTTTGCATTGCCCACATATAGTTCTACATAATCTGTTCCGTTGATAGGTAAAAAATCCTGCGCTTTTTCAAATACCTTTTCGCCAGAATAGTCGTAATTTTTTACTTTGGTTAAATCTGCTGTTGCCATAGTGTTTTGTTTTTTATGTTAGTTGTGGTTCGCTCATCCATGATTTATAGTAATCCTTAACTTCATAATTCATGGCTTCTTTGGTTATTTTTAGTGGGTTAAACGGATCGATCATTACTGCAAGCTCTTTCGTATCCTTTTTGCCAATGCTTCTTTCAATAGCTCCGGGGTGCGGTCCGTGTGGAATTCCGGCAGGATGTAAGGTAAATTGTCCTTGCTTGATATTGTTCCTGCTCATGAAATCACCATCAACATAATATAAGATCTCATCTGCATCAATGTTGCTATGATGGTAAGGAGCAGGGATAGCATCAGGATGGTAATCGTATAAACGTGGAACAAATGAACAGATCACAAAGTTGCGTCCTTCGAACTGCTGATGTATTGGTGGTGGCATATGAATGCGACCAGTAATTGGTTCAAAATTAAAGATCGAGAATGCATACGGATAACTGTAACCATCCCATCCGATCAGATCAAATGGATGTGTTTCATATACGTATGGATAGATCAAACCACGTTTTTTGATCATGATCTTGAAATCGCCATGCTCATCATGTGTTTCAAAGTTGTAAGGCAGTTTGAAATCGCGCTCACAGAAAGGCGAATGTTCCAGTAACTGGCCAAATTCATTACGGTAACGCTTTGGGGTACGAATAGGGCTATGTGACTCCACAAACAATATCTTATTGTCGTGTGTATCAAATTCAAGTTTATATACTGTACCTCTTGGGATGATCACATAATCGCCATACTCAAAATCCACTGTACCGTACATTGTTTTACAGCGACCACTTCCTCTGTGTATGAAAAGCATCTCGTCAGAATCGGCATTCTTGAAGAAGTAATCATTCATACTCTCACTTGGTGAAGCCATGCCAATGAGCATATCGTCATTGAAGAAAAATGTCTTTCTGCTTTTTACATAATCTTTTTCCGGCGCCACATCCATCCCCATGAAACTAAGTGCTTTCAAGTTATCCTCAATCGCAGCTTCGGGCCTGTTATTGATGGGCTTTCCCAATTCTTTCACCATTGTTGGTGGATTTAAATGGTAAATGAGTGATGAAGTGCTTGAGAATCCTTCAGTTCCAAACAACTCTTCATGGTATAGGTCTCCTTTTTCAGAGCGAAATACGATGTGTCTTTTATGTGGGATCTTTCCGTGTCTTTGATAAATAGGCATAATAATTTGTTTAGTGCTTCAAATTTCGTTCAGCATGCAGTGTTTAAAAATGATTTTGGTCAGTTTAAAAAACTGATAAAAAACATAAATTCTCTCTCTAAAGGTTAAAACCTATCTTTGAACTATGGATACAGTGGAACATGCAACAAAGGAAGAACTGTTGATTCTTATGGCCAGCGCCTTGCAACGCAATGGGATACCTGCACACAGGATGGAGTCTAGTTTTCTAAAACTTTGTGGTCATTTGAAGGTCACAGGAGACATCTTTACCTCTCCGGGTGGCGTTATACTGAATATTGGAAATGGCACTTCCAAGCAAACTCATTTTGTGAAGGTTGCCTATGGAGATCTGAATATGGAAGCCTTGAATAAGATAGACATTATATATCGTTGGATCATTGAAGGGAAGATGGCGGTTACGGAAGCCATTAGTGAATTAAAAAGTTTGGATGTGGCAAAGCCTCGGTATGGCACATTACTTCAAACGCTTTTTCTATCGGTTTCAACAGCCAGCGCCGCGAGGGTTTTTGGCGGAGGTGTTGCCGAGATCCTAGTGTCTGCAATAATTGGTTTGTTCATAGGCTTTTTGATTATTGCTGCCAGATACTATCCTCAAATAGGCAATATGTTGATCGCACTGTCGTCGGTCTTTGCCATTGCCATTTCTAAATTGGCCACCATTTGGCTTGGCAACTATTCTGTTGAAACGGCGGCCATTACCGGACTTATACTCCTGATCCCCGGATTTTCATTCACGGTGTCTATCACTGAACTTGTGAATGGTCACCCGATTGCAGGTACTGCGCGTTTTGCAAATACCATTATTACCTTATTGATGATCGGCTTGGGTATTGCTATTGGCAGTCAGGTTGACAGAATTTTACCTGAGAAAGGGAATTTGCTTTTTGATGCACAGCTTCCTGCATGGACTTTATTCATCGCGCTTATCACTGTTCCTTTAGGCTTTGTTGTTTTGTTCAATGCGGTAATGAAGGATTTTATTTGGATCCTTTGTGCGTGTTGGTGTTCATATTTTTCTATCAAGTTCGCTTCTGATTTTCTTAGCCCACAACTGGCCGTTTTCATTGCCTCCTGCACTTTGGGTGTGGCAAGCAATGTGTTTTCTATGGTAATGAACAGGCCGGCAACCATTAAGCTGGTACCGGGAATTATTTTATTGGTGCCCGGTTCTCTTGGATTCAAGAGCATTTACAGCTTAATAGACAATCAGACACTAAGTGGAATTGAAGCGGCTTTTTCAATGACCTTTTCTTCCATTGCCTTGGTGTCCGGATTGGTTTTTAGTAATGCCATTGTGCCACTGAAAAGAGCATTATAAAAAAAGGCAGTGGTTTTAGCACTGCCTATTAATTTAGGTTGATGAGCCTTATTTCATTAATGGATAAATATTTAAGACGAACGCTTAAAAAAACATGATAAAGCCTTAAAAAATATCGATTTGAAACATGCATATCTGTTCAAAAACCAATGAGCCTTCACTCAGTTTGCAAAACAAACATTTGCAGTGATGAATTATTAAGTTACATTTGAAAATAAACTAATCTAAACATGAAAAAACTTGTATTATTCGGCGCCGTATTAGCTATGGCATCTTGTTCTAAAGACAGAACATGTACTTGTACTTATACCAACTCTGCGAATAGTAACTCAACCACACAAACTTTTACTTTGGTTGAAAGTACTAAGGGCCAGGCAAAAGCCAACTGTTTAACTACAAAACAAACAGATACGAATGGCACTACTTGGACCACAACTTGTGAATTAAAATAAAAAGATCAACGATGAAAAAAATAGTTGTAATTGCTTTTGTTTCTCTTGCAGTCTTTGCTGCATGTAAGAAAGACAGGGTTTGTTCATGCAAGGCCATAACAAATTATTCAGGAGGACCTTTGGCTGGCACCGTTGGTCAGGATTATGAGTACACAATGGTTGACGCCAGATATAAGGAAGCCTATTACCATTGCACTCACAAGAAAAGTACAGACACCATTGGTTCTGTTACTGTAACGTATGACGAAAATTGTTCTCTTAAATAATTAAAGCCGCCTAGTGCGGCTTTTTTAAAGCATTAACTCCGCCTTGTAACCCGCTTTTAGCAGCAATGGCGGAATCATAGAAGGTTCCGGGTGTGCAAGATGTACGGTCAAGATCTTATCCGGCGAATCAAGATCAACACTCCATTTAACAACCTCTTTATTTGAGTTGAGTAACTTTT
>DAISHL010000243.1:0-4075 GCA_036822555.1 Bacteroidota bacterium
GTTACCGATGAATTTGCCAGAGAGATTCGTTCTGTTGACAACCGTGTTACTCTGGGATTCAAGGAATTCAATGCACAATCGTTTCAGGTGAAGGTGGCCGGTGATATGTTACAATTTGATATGCATACCAATGTATTCGAATTCGACAAATCACATCCGGTCTTCAAATCGAGCTATGTGAAACAGAATGAGCTCAACTCCTACTGCGGCATTATTAGTGTTTACAATTTTCTTTCTGATTCTTTCAAATATAACCGCTTGAATGATGTTGGTTTCTTGATCGCAAGGATCTTCATTAACAGGGAACAAAAATTTTTCATTGAAACAAAAACAAACCTGAATTTCAGGTATGCTCAGTATAGCGAAACACCGATCAATGATGATCATTTGCGCGATATTGTTCAGGAATTGATGATATTTGCAATTGCCTTTGACCTCAAAATCCCTCCGTACGATGCTGTAAAACAAGTAAGCGTTATGGAGATTCAGGAAAAGGCCAGCAGTGTTGTATTAAAAACAGGAAAACGTCTTGGCTACATTGGAGGTAGTACATCCGAATCAAGCTTTGAGGACGATTTAAACTTGTGATGTATGCGTATTACCCCAACAACCTTAAAAGATGTTGCAGCCATTCTAGGCGCTAAATATATTGGTCCGGATAACCACCAGATCACCGGTTTTAACGAGATACACCGTGTTGAAAAAGGAGATGTGGTATTTGTTGACCATCCAAAATATTACGATAAGGCTTTGAACTGTAATGCCACAACGGTGATCATTAACAAAGAAGTGGCTTGTCCCGAAGGGAAAGCATTGATCATACACGACGAACCTTTCACTGCGTTTAATACCCTTACCTTGCATTTCCAGCCAAAGCACTATTCCAACGTACATATTAGTGCTACCGCTAAAATTGGAAAGAATGTGACCATAATGCCGGGTTGTTTCATTGGCAACCATGTAAGTATTGGTGATAATTGTATTCTGTTCCCGAATGTTATCGTTTACGACCATTGCATCATTGGGAACAAGGTCACCATTCATGCAGGCAGCGTCATTGGATCAGATGCCTTTTATTTCAAGAACCGCTCTACGTCTTTTGAACCCTTGAATTCATGTGGTAATGTGGTTATAAAGGACAATGTTGTCATTGGCGCCAATTGCACCATTGACCGTGGTGTAACACATGATACGATCATTGGTCAGGACACTATACTTGATAACCTAATTCATGTTGGACATGATGTACAAATTGGGTCAATGTGCTTGTTTGCTGCTCAGGTTGGTATTGCAGGATGCACCACTATTGGCAACAATGTAAAAGTGTGGGGGCAGGTTGGAATTACCAGCAATGCCATCATTCCTGATAATGTGACCATTTATGCGCAAAGCGGAGTTACCGGAAATCTTGAGGAAGGAAAGACATATTTCGGATCTCCGGCCGGAGAAGCCAAGGAAAAAATGAAGGAGATCTTTGCCATGAAGCAACTTCCTGACCTTATAAAGAAACTTTACTGACGCTGAGTCTTTAAGATGCTCTCCCATAAAAGATCACCGCTCTTTTCCCAGGAGAATTTTTCACGTTGTATTTTACCCTTGTTTACCAGATCTGTTCTTAATTCCTGATCTAGCCAACCCTTAACCATAGCCTCTTTTACCACCTGAGCATTCAAGGGGTCTACCAACAATGCTGCATCACCGGCGATCTCAGGCAAACTTGTTACATTGCTTGTGATAATGGGAACTTCAGCCTGCATGGCTTCTACCAAAGGAATACCAAAGCCTTCGTAATAAGGTATAAAGGTCATTCCAATGGCGCTCGCCAATACATTGGCCAGATCATCATTCTTCAATCGGTTCGTAAATATCACCTCCCCCTCTACTCCTTGGTCTTTGATCAATTTATAAAGATCGGACATGCCCCAATAGTTTGGAACGGCAAGTACCAATTTGATGGTCGTATTCTTTTCCTTTTTAAAAAGCGCAAACGCTTTCACCAAGGTTTGTATGTTCTTGCGAGGATGCAAAGAGCCTACGTAAACGAAATAATCACATCCGTTGGAAAAGTTCTTCTTGGTGATACTTTTTGTAAACTCATCAACCGGTTTAAAAAAAGAATTGATGCCATTGTATACCACATCTATATTGCTTTCTGCGATCCCATAATTTGTGGCTATATCTTTTTTGCTGTATTCTGAAACGGTAGCAATTCGGCTTGCAGCTTTGGCAAATCGAGGAAAATAGTAATTATAGTACTTCGATGTCAACCACTTTACATCCTTCGGATGATGCAAAAAATTAATGTCATGTATCACCGGCAATTGTTTGCAATTGGCACCTAAGGATAAAAATCCATCAGGCGACAGAAAGAGATCCGGTTTTAAACGGTTCAATACCGATTTAACAGAATGCTGGAACCATAGGTAATAGAGGAACGGATGACGCGCCTGAGGCGAAATGATCAATGGGGTTATATTGTCTGAGAATACAAACTCATCATCAAAAGGCCTGTCAAACAAGAATACAAAATGTGTATCCTTATGCTTTTGAGTAATGTGCTTTAAGGTTTGATAACTAAACCACCCAATTCCCTCTAAACGGTTCTTTAACAGAAGCCTGGTATTTACTGCAATTGTCACTACGCAAAACTATGAAAATTAAATGTTTAAAAGGCAAAAAATACTATCTTTGCCAGTTCCCGTGCAGAAAAAAAAGTTCATATTCGCCCTTGCCATTTTACTGGTATTGAACCTTTTGATTAAACCGTTCTGGATCCTTATTGTTGACCCTAAGGTACAAATGGATGTTGGCAATGTGGTATACGGTGAATACATCGTTCTGTTCAATTTCTCATTTTTATCCAACATATTGCTAGATCTGGGCCTTGCGAACTTTAACAACCGCAATATTGCACAGAACAGCCACTTGTTAAGCAAGCATTTCAGCAAACTACTCACCCTCAAGTTCGCATTAGGTATCTTGTACTTCATTGTCACGCTCATACTGGCAGCTGTTTTATGGCAGGGTGATCTGCGTTACTTAAAGCTTTTGATAGTTCTTTGCTTCAATAGTTTCCTGTTAAGTATGATCGCCTTTATGCGTTCGTATTTGCAAGGCTTGCATCTGTTTCGCATAGATAGTATCGTGTCTGTTTTAGACCGGGTGATCATGCTCATCATCTTCTTTGCCATGATGTATAACCTATTTGGTTTACAAGTGGACATTATGAGTTATGCCTATGCTCAAACAGCGGGGTATGCACTGGCTGCACTAATTGGTTTTGTGATCGTTTTAAAGGAGACCCATACCTTCAAATTGAGCTGGCACTGGCCATTCAATTGGATGATCCTGAAAAAGAGCTTCCCCTTTGCTGTTTTGGTATTACTAATGACCTTTTACAACAGGTTTGACAGCGTAATGATCGAGCGTATTTTGCCCGGAGATTTTGGAAAAGCACAAACAGGTATCTATGCCAAAGCATTCAGATTACTCGATGCCGCTAACAATATTGCCATCCTTTTTGCCGTTCAATTGTTGCCAATTTTCAGCAGAATGATCAAACACAAGGAAAACATAGAGAATATTGTGAAACTTTCCTTTACATTGTTGATCACACCGGCGATCATTGTATCCATTAGCTGCTTATTTTATTCAGATGAGTTCTGCAAAATGCTTTATAAAGGCAGTACCGAAGGTCATGAGATCCTGGGCATTTTGATGTGTTGCTTCACCGCCATCTCCATGACTTACATCTTCGGTACATTGTTAACGGCCAATGGCAATTTCAAACAACTTAATACCATGGCAGTGCTGGGCATTCTAGTGAATGTGGTGCTCAACTTTATTCTGATACCTAAGTTTTATGCCTATGGCAGTGCTGTAGCAAGCTTGATCACACAATTCTTCACTGCCCTGGTACAGATCTACATGTGTTATAAGGTGTTTAATTTTCATATCAATACCAAACTGCTCACATCCCTTTTCCTGTTCATTATTGGGGTTGTTTTCATCAATTACTTCACCGTGAACTTAACTCCTAATTGGAAAATGAACTTTGTTATGATGGGTATCTTCA
>DAISHL010000244.1:0-4061 GCA_036822555.1 Bacteroidota bacterium
GTTGTTTTTCTGGACGGTGTTTCTAAGGCAGAAATGAAATATGTATTTGCAGAGGTTGATGCTGCCATTATTCCATTGAGAAAATTGGATCTTTTTCTGGGAGCCATACCATCTAAGATCTTTGAGAATCTGGCCATGAAAGTACCTGTCTTGTTGGGTGTGGATGGCGAAGCCCGAGCCATGTTCGTGGATGAGGGAAAGTGTGCACTTTATTTTGAGCCTGAAAATGAGCATGCATTGGCTGATCTGGTG
Source organism: Bacteroidota bacterium (assembly GCA_036822555.1). Taxonomy (GTDB): domain Bacteria; phylum Bacteroidota; class Bacteroidia; order B-17B0; family Aurantibacillaceae; genus Aurantibacillus. Next base: position 253 of record DAISHL010000244.1, read on the forward strand.
AAACAACTAAGTGCCAATGAAAATTTGTGTCGCAACCTGGGTGAGGCAGGTCGTTCTTATGCGAACACCCGCTTTAATCGTGATCTTATAGCGTCATCCTTTTATAGAATATTAAGCGAATTGACATGAGTTTGGAGCAACAAATGCAAGAGCAATATAAGAAGCGGGAGAACAAAGCGCATTTGTATGATCATTCTGCCTATGTGTCCGCTGTTCAAGCAGAATTGCAAACAGCATTACAGCACGCCTTGAATAGTCATTTCAAGGATCTTTCAAAACTTAGTATTTTAGAAGTAGGGGCCGGACACGGTGGAAATGCACGATTATTGGTGAATGCAGGAGTAGATCTAAAGAACATTGCCTTTAATGAATTGCTCGAGGATCGTCTAACCATTCTCCGCCAGAATTATCCGAACAATACTATTTACGCCGGAGATGCCATTCGTATACCCATTGACCGAACTTTTGATGTGGTATTCCAATCCACTGTTTTTACATCCATTTTGAGCGATCAGGCGCGTAAAGACCTTGCACAAAGAATGTGGGATCTATTAAAACCGGAAGGTGTGATCTTGTGGTACGATTTCATTTATAATAATCCAAACAATAATGATGTTCGAAAGGTAACGGTTGAAGAATTAAGAGCATTGTTCCCAAAAGCAAAGACAATGGAGGTGAGTAAGATAACATTGGCGCCACCTATCGGAAGAAGGGTTGGTAAATTGTATCCAATCTTTAATCTTCCCATATTAAGAACTCATATCTTAGCAGTATTACAAAAAGTGTAGCATGGTAAAAACAATGCAATTATTATTTTACTTTTTTCCGGTGCTCATTGCCTTTATCATGCCATTCGGAAATGCCTTGTCCTCTCCCTTGATTGCTTTGTGGTTCATCAGTTCTTTGGTATGCATCAAAGATCTGTTTGTGAAATTAAAGGCCAATACTTTGTGGTTCTGGAGTATTCTTATGTTCTTCGTTTTAACCCTTATTTCCAATTTTATTTTTTACAATGCATCTGATCCATTCAATGCTATTGAGATCAAGTTAAGTTTTCTCTTCTTCCCATGGTTGTTCTTTTTGTACAAGACAGATGTGAACATTGCCAAGCGCATGATCGTGGCATTTGTATCGGGTTGTCTACTGGCATCACTCTTCATGGTGGGAAGGGCATTCATGTATTTGGCAGAGGGCGATAAGAGTTATTTCTATTATTCCAAATTCTCCTATTTTATGCATAGTGCCTATTTTGCCATGTATCTGAATCTGGCATTGGTATTTGTGGTATTCTATTATTTCTCTTGGTTCAAAGCTCAAGCAGCCTATTCTAAATTCTCCTATTTTTTAATTGCATTTTTTGCACTGGTGGTCATTCTATGTGCTTCGAAGATCGGATTGATCACATTATTCACATTGGTCCCTTTGGTATTGGTGCTTCGTTTCAAGCACCTGATCACAACCAGGCATGTTGCCTTGGCAAGCGGATTGTTATTGGTCATCACAAGTTCCGTATATTTTTTTATCCCTCAGGTATTCGATCGCTTACGTTCTGTAACAGTAGTTGCCAATACCAACATTGATAAATCTGCCACTGAAAGTTCTTCAGTAAGGGTGCTGATCTGGAACGAATGTAAGGAGATCATTAGTCAACACCCCATCACAGGTGTTGGTGTTAGCCATGCCAACGAAACACTTTACAAAGCTTATGAGGAGCATGGTTTAACGGGAGCCTTTGAGAAGAAATTGAATGCACATAACCAGTACTTTCAAACCTTTATAGTTATGGGTGTTTTTGGATTTATGAACCTGTTGGTATTGACCATTGGTGTGGTGATCTACGGCATTCGAAATAAACGGTACTTACTGATGTTCTTCGGGGCTTTAACAGGAGTCAATTTTTTGGTGGAAAGCATGTTGCAGACCTCTGCAGGTAATGTATTCTTTGTGTTCTTTCTTTGTTTATTGATCATGTATGACGAACAACACCTCAACCATGAAGAAATTTCTTAGTGCAGCCATTACATGTTTTGCCTTAGCCACTTATGGACAAACAGGAGAATTTGTGTGGCCAATGGATAAGCCTCATTCACTTACAGGCAATTATGGCGAAATGCGCCCGAATCATTTTCATGCCGGACTGGATTTCTCTACCAACAACAAGCTGAATCTGCCGGTGTATGCAGCGCAAAACGGATACGTGTCACGAATAAAAGTAAGTTCTGTTGGATATGGTAAATCGGTTTACATTACTCATCCTAATGGTAAAGTAACCGTGTATGGACATCTTACCAATTACGAGCCAAAACTTAACGCCTACATTAAAAAAGAACAAAAGAAAGCTAAGCATTACGAGATCGAATTGTTCCCAAAGCCTGATGAACTTAAATACAAAGCAGGTGAGATCATTGGTTACTCCGGTAATTCAGGAAGTTCTACAGGGCCGCATTTGCACTTCGAGATCAGAGATGAAAAATCAGAGGTTCCGTTGAATCCAGCCGTGTTCTATGATTTTGCTGATAATCAGGCTCCAACCATCACCCATATTGGATTGTATAATTTATCGGATACCACCAATCCTAGATTTTTAGGGTTTTATCCGGTGATCAGCAAGGATGGGAAGTTAAAATTGAAAAAAGATTCGATCGTGTTAAAACAAAATATTCTGGGCATTGCTTTTTCTGGTCAGGATAAATTCACAGGCACAGGAAGCAGTAATAACATTTATGATGTTCAGATCAAGTATGACGACAAGCCATTTTACAGACATCAGTTAAATAACATCCCATTTGATGATGCCAAGTATGTAAGTCAGTTTTCGCAAGTGCAGGAGAAATGGCGATTTCAGAAGTGTTTTCAATCTACCTTATTTCAAAAGGGGATGTACAAAGGCGTAGCCAACAAAGGACGTTTGTTCCTGATGGATACCAATTATCAAAAGGTGAACATGATCTTTAAAGATGAGAAGGGTAATCAAACAGAACTACAGTTCCATGTGAAGGCAAAGGAGATCAATTATTTTGAGGCGCCCACCATTCAGGGTGATGTGTTTGTGAATGCAGATGAGGATTTGTTATTTGGCCGAAAGAAACTACAGATATTCATTCCTGCATATACACTTTATAATTCAGGTGCGGTGATCTTTGAGAACACCCTGGAGGCATCGGGTAAATTAATGGTCTTGCCTTTTGATGCCACCTTGAGAAGTACTGCTATCATTGGATTTGAGGTGCCAATGAAATTCAGGAAGTTCAAGGATAAGCTTGTGTTCAAGAATGTAGATAATACCTATACACCTATTGTAAAGAACGATTCTGTGTTCTATTCGGTGAAAAACTTCGGAGGATTTCAACTTTATGTTGATTCCGTGGCGCCAAAAATAAAGGTGGAAGCTCCGGCTGCAAAAGTTAAAACTACCAAAGGCCTCAACAGGGTAGTGTTTGTGATAAGCGAAGAGTTAAGCGGTATCAAAGATTATAAGCTAACGATCAATGATGAGTGGGCATTGGCGGAATATGATGCTAAGTCAGGACGTTTGACCTATTTCATAGAGTCTGATACTCCTAAAGGTGTTTTAAAGTTCAATGTTGAAGTACGTGATAAGTGTCTCAATCGATCTACATTGTCGTTAACGTTAACGAATTAGATAATGATGGCTTTTAATTCCTTCATTAAAGATCAGGTCAAGCACCGAGAGGTTAGCAGTAAAGCCAAATTTCGATGCGTAGGGTTGGTAATAGGGTGTATCCAACAATTGGTTTATCTCAGGTGAGCTGATCTCTTTTTTCGGATGAATATTCTGGCGTAGATCA
>DAISHL010000245.1:0-1890 GCA_036822555.1 Bacteroidota bacterium
ACAAACGCTGAGCATATCGTTGGTATATCTGTATCTGGTTTGTCTCCCCAGATCAAGACACCAACCATAGCACACACCCATGTTGCCAAAAGATAAGCTAAGAGGATGTTTTCAATCATTGTTATTAAATTCTAAGGATTGGAGGGACGGATCAGATTCGAACTGATATGTAACCGTCTTGTAGGCAGGCGCGTATCCTTTACTCCACCCTCCCGTTTATGTTATGTAGTTGGTTAGTTGGTGCTTACCAAGAATGTATCTGAATCGATCCATTCTTTAAGCGGCCATGTCGAAATTTTCTTTCGTGAATTGCGGAAGACCACAACAGGCTCCATAGCACTGTTTGGTTCTGTGTTTGCGAGAGCGATGATCTTTACGGTCTTATAGACGGGTTTACCGTCATCTTCTCCAACTTTGATTTCCCACGTTTGACCAGCATTTGGCGTGACGGAGAATGCTTGCTCGGCCTGAAGTTGTCTAATAAAACGTTCATGTTCGCTGGCATCATCTTCAAATAAAAGAGGTGCTTTCATAATATATTCTCCTTTTCAATCAACATAAAACAATATTTCATCATCACTATCAGGGCTGTTTTTAATCCATTTCAAGTACTTTTTCCACTCTTCCTCAGAAATAGAGTATCCTTTATTTTTGTATCTCTCAATACGTTTAAATGTAGCTAATGGCCATGTTATACTGTGTAGTGTAATAATTTTATTTTCAGCATCAGATACAGAATTTTCACCCGAATGCAATATACCCATTGTTTTGTCTTTTTCAACGGTGAATATGTGTCTTGCTGCGTTTATATCAAATAAAGCAATAACATCTAGAGGATGTTTGAAATATTTTATTGTAATTAATTGAATTTTCATCCCATTTAATTTGAATGTCGTTAGTTTATTTTCCGGACATTGAAATATTTTAATTGCACCAGCATCAGTTAAAAATGATCTTACTTTATCTGCAACATCAGGTGAATTAAAGTAGAAATCATAATCACAAACTGGTGTCTGATCTATCATTGATCTTAATGCACCACCAGCAAGCATTGATCCTTGAAAATTTGCCAAAATAGCAAAAATATAGGGAGGGAGTGTGTTATATATTTCTTTTGGATTCAACATTTTTAATCATCGTAATAAAATTGTGTATCTATGGATTAGGATTGCGTAGGAAGTCTATTGCGTCCTTTTTAGTATCAAACTTTTCTTCCTTGCCATCGTTAGTTGTAGCGACAAAGATTCCCATTCCGATAGCATGTAGTGTTCCTACCACATTCCCTTCATCATCAGTCACAGGTTCCTTTTTAACCTCTTTTTTATTCTCTTTCAACAGAGAAGATGTTGTTAAAGCGAGTTCAAGTAAGGTTTTTTGCATTTATTAATCCTATTAGGTATTGGCTTGAACCACATTCGTTGGTGTCGGTACATTATCTTTTGCATCACCAACAGCTGCTCCGATTGATCTAGCAACATTAGCTAGTTTATCTGCGTTGTTGACTTCTGCATAATACATCGTAACTAACCAAACAATAGATGCCAATTGAACTGATATAATTGCAAATAATGGCCAGTTTTGTGTTGATGCAATTACCCCAAGTGTCATAAACCCATGGATTGCCAATAGTGCTATCAGCACAATCTGTAAGGTGATACGACGCCAAAACCATTGTTGGCGACCTTGCATGATATCAGCTGGAACGTCGTGAAATAATTTTGGTATATTCAGCATAAATACTCCCTCTAAAGAGTATTTATTAACTTATTGATTTAATCAAGTGTCTGATCGATAGTAATACCTATCGTAGTACCATATCTAGATTTAAATCTACGCATTATTCTTCGTCCCAGTTAACTTTGAAAGTGCGTCCAATCAGGATCATGGAGG
>DAISHL010000245.1:1900-2233 GCA_036822555.1 Bacteroidota bacterium
AGTGTGAGTTGAACCCACGACACACGGATTAAAAGCCCGTTGTTCTGCCACTGAACTACCGGTCCAATGAAATTGGTGCGCGTGGAAAGAATCGAACTTTCGTCACTCACCTATCAAGTGAGGGCCCTGCCATTAGACGACACGCGCGTATTTTTATTTCTTTTCATATTCAAAATGATCATCATCATAATGCATAGTCACAGATATTCCATCTTGATCTCGTATAGCATGAAATGTACAAAAACGATGATCTCCATGTATGTCGTGTTTGGAGGGATCAGTTTTCATTCGAGAAAAATCTGATGATGGAATTTTAGTTTTTACTGTTAGACT
>DAISHL010000245.1:2243-4040 GCA_036822555.1 Bacteroidota bacterium
TTTGCTTTTACGAAAAGTATCTTTTATATTTACATTGTTTTCTAGTTTATTAGGGTGTTCATATGATTTCGTATCTTCGCACGATAGGGTTTCTTATGTATCACATTTTCCTAAATGGTGCTCATCTTTTGATACAAAAGACTTAGCTTCATTGTTTGGACCCTTATATCTATTTTCAATTAGATACTGTACAATTTCAAATACTAAGTTTTTCATATAAACAACCTATTTTATTGGTTATTTATAAACTTCTATTGTGAAACAACACCAAGAATAGCTGACTCAGTCATCAGCCATAACACTTCGCCATTTTCCATTCGCAAATCAGCAGCAGAGCCACCAGAAAACAATACATGATCGCCTGCTTTAAAAGCAACAGGTACTAATTCACCATTATCATATTTTTTACCAGGACCAACAGCAATAATTATGCCCTGTTCAAATAACATCTTTTGTGAAGGAGGCATCAAAACGCCACCTTTAGACTTATCGGCTTCAATCTTACGAACAAGTACACGATCTGAAGTTGGTTCAAAATTTGGAACTGGTAAATACATTATTATACTGCCTTATTATTATTATTTTTATAAAATAGGGGTTTATACCTTTACCACCCCCAAGGTATCCTATTACGTCAGGAATAACGGGAGACAGACCACTCCGAAATATTGGAAGTGAGGCCCATTGCCGTCGCTTGGGTTATCTCACCTCCTAGCCCGGTACTAACTGCCACTAACATTTCTTTAACCGTCGCTAAAGCTGTTTAGCAGAGCGTTCCTCGTAGCAAACTTGGAAGCGGGTGGGTGAGTCGAACACCCGTTCTTGGTTTATGAGACCAGGCAGGAGCCACTCCTGTCGAACCCGCAATCTTTAAAAACTATTCCTTCTTATATAGGAAGATTTCTATAAGGTCAACTAAATTTTGGTAGTGCAGGTCAGAGTTGAACTGACGTCTTGAGGATATGAATCTCTTGCTCTGCCCTTGAGCTACTGCACCATAATTACCCTGAAATTGTTGTGTGATTGCCAACTTTGAATAACAGAACGTTTGGACCATCACCTTTGTTATCTTTATGTAAAGTGATAACTAATTGATTGCCATTGTTGGCTTTTAAATGTGTCTGATAAAACGTATATGATGATCCTGGATACATTTTTTGAAGGGATGTTGATATACCATCTGCAGCAGCTTTTCCTCTTTTCCCTGCAGGAAAAGTAATTGGATGATGTCTTAGCAATGTTAAAGACGCTAAATCTTCTCTCGATCGCTCATTGGGATGTTTGTTAATTATACTAAGAAAATCTTGTAATCTTTTACTCGCAACTTGCGTCATATTTGCAGATTCAATTGATTTCTGCCACACTTTGTTATTATAAGGTTGGACTGTCCAATTGTTGTTTTGTGTGTTTTCTCGAAGCAGAAAAGCAATGAAGCTAACAAACATAATTATTCAGCTTCTTCGATCAAGACTTCTTCAATCATCTGCAATATAATATTTTGTGTTGATGATTCTTCTTCTGTCAGATTTCTTTGTTGATCTTCTGTTAAGAATTCATTTAACAACATAATTCTCAGTCCTGGCTATTTACTATATGTATAATTACATTATAATTCAAATGGTGGTCGCGGTGAGATTCGAACTCACACTGTGCAGTTCCTAAGACTGGCGCCTCCTACCGTTGGGCTACACGACCATTTGGCACCGGTGGAAGGAATCGAACCCTCGCTTGACACAGTTTTGGAGACCGCCGCGCTACCTCTGAGCTACACCGATGTAATCATGTTTATTTATGATC
>DAISHL010000246.1:0-4027 GCA_036822555.1 Bacteroidota bacterium
TAGAGAATATAAAAAAGATATTACCTTCATATAAGATCAAGAATTAATATGTGAAAACGCAAGTCAATGACTATTTGGTTTGCTTCAATAAAACTGAATTTGATATCCGTAAGATCGGATTTATTGAAGGTGTTCAGGATGTTCACTCGGTGAATGACGACTATAAACTTGTGAGTAAAAAATGGAAATTAAATAACAGTGTTATTGATCTTGGAAATGGCATTCGTTACGATCGTGAGAACCCAATTGTGATCGCGGGTCCGTGTTCTGTTGAATCTGAAAAACAAATGGAACAGATCGTCAATCATTTGGTAAGAAACAATATTAAAATAGCAAGAGGCGGTGTTTTTAAACCGCGCAGTTCGCCATATACCTTTAGGGGTCTTGGTATTGAAGGTTTAAAAATGATGTATGAGCTGTGTAAACCGCACGACATTAAAATTGTAACCGAAGTGATGCAGGCGTCACAAATTGAGGAGATGTTACCTTATGTTGACGTTTTTCAGGTTGGTGCAAGAAACTCGCAAAATTTCAATTTACTGGATGCATTAGGCAGTATTGATAAGGCGGTGTTAATTAAAAGGGGGATCAGTGGCGCCATTGATGAATTATTGCAATCGGCTGAATATGTATTTTCAAAAGGTAATGAAAAAGTAATCCTATGTGAAAGAGGTATCCGCACCTTTGAAACTGCTTACAGAAATACGTTTGATATTAATGCCATTCAAGTATTAAAAGATAAATCGCATTTACCGGTTATTGCCGACCCCAGCCATGGCGTAGGTATCAGAGACCATGTGTCAAAATTGGCATTAGCCTCCATTGTAGCCGGTGCAGATGGCGTGATCTACGAGGTACATCCTACTCCTGAAGAGGCTTTATCGGATGGGCAACAGACCTTAAACTTTGAAGAATCAGATCAATTGGTTAAGCAGATCCACCAATTACGATCCTTTTTAAAAAGCAATTAAATACGTAATTTCATAGCATAAAACTATGGCAGAAAAAAGTACTGTAATATTTGATACCAACAACTTCACTAAACTAAATGCGTTTTTGAAAAAAAACAAATTTTCAAAAATTGTAGTGATAGCAGACAACAACACATTTGAATTGTGCTATCCTATTTTAGCAGAAAATTGTGTTGCTATTCAATCAGCAGAGATCATTGAATTAGAAAGTGGCGAGCAACACAAAACATTAGACACCTGTTTATTGGTTTGGCAAACATTAAGTGAATTGCAAATTGATAAGAATGCCCTGATCATTAATTTAGGAGGAGGAGTAATTACCGACCTGGGAGGTTTTATTTCAAGTATTTACAAACGCGGCGTATCCTTCATTCATATCCCTACTACTTTGCTGGCCATGGCAGATGCCAGTGTTGGCGGTAAATGTGGCGTTGATATGGGAAATATCAAAATACATTTGGGACCAATTACGCAGGCAAATGCCGTATTTATTCACCCTATGTTTATAAATACGCTTAATGCAAGGCAATTAAAAAACGGAATGGCAGAGATCATAAAAATGGGTTTAATTGCAGATAAGGAACTTTTAAAAACATTGAAAGAAAAGAAAAGTGATCTGGCTTCAGTTATCAAAAAAAGTGTTTCCTTAAAAACAGCTATCGTTAAAAAAGATCCTAATGATAAAAGTATTCGAAAGATCTTAAACTTCGGACATACGATTGGTCACGCCGTTGAAAGTGCTTTATTAGGCACAAAGCAGGAATTGCTGCACGGCGAAGCCATTGCCATTGGAATGATCGTTGAAGGATTTATTTCCTTCGACAAAAAACGCATTAGCAAAACAGAACTTACAACACTATTGAATTTAATTCATCCGCACTATCCTTTACTTCAATTCAATAAAAAACAAATGCAATTGATCTATTCTTATATCCAACAAGATAAAAAGAATGCGAATAAGATCATTCGTATGAGTTTATTAAAAGGACTAGGCAATTGCTCCTTTAATGATGAAGTAACTGTAAAAGAAATCGAAAAAGCTTTTGTAAACTACGCTACTTTCCTTGCAAGTTAATTCACATATTCCAACCATTCTTTTACCCGGCTCAAAAAGCATCAGTAATAGACTGCTGATGATCAAGGCCATTGGCAATTTAACCTTCGACATCATCCATTGTTCTGATGCAGAGGACACCACATTGCTCAAAAAAGCCCTTCTTGATTTACAACATGACGAAGATACAATTGATATACATCATGCCGGAACGAACATGCGTTTCTTATGTGCATACTTAAGTGCTATCAAGGGCAGACACACCTTGCTTACCGGCAGTAAGCGAATGAAAGAACGACCAATAGGATCTTTGGTCAATGCACTAAGATCCATAGGTGCAGATATTGAATACACCGAAAAGGATGGTTATCCCCCCATCAAGATTCATGGCAAAGACTTACGCGCTGAGCGTATAGAAATATCGGCCGATGTGAGTTCTCAATTTGTATCTGCACTTCTGCTCATCGCTCCGCTCTTTAAAAACGATATAATCCTTAATTTGAAGGGAGATACAGTTTCTAAAGGGTATATCCTTATGACCTTGTCGCTAATGAATAAATTTGGAATTAAGCACACCTATAACGGTTCTGACATCATCATAACCAAAGGATCCTATTGGTATAATAACAGTTCATTCATGAATGAGGCAGACTGGAGTGCCGCCAGTTATTTTTACAGCGCCTTAGTACTTAGCCAACATAACAAACTACATTTGAAAGGACTACAAAAGGATTCTATTCAGCCCGATTCAGTGATCGCAGACATATTTACTCACTTTGGCATCAATACCATGTATGATGAAAAAGGTGTTACGCTTCATAGAACAGAAAAAGAGGTAAAAGCGTTTGAATACGATTTCAGTGATTGTCCGGATATAGCACAAACACTTGCTGCACTATGTGTGGCTTAAAGCATTCCCTTTAAATTAACGGGCTTAAAAACATTGAAGATCAAAGAAACCGACCGGATACTGGCATTACAACAGGAGCTTAAAAAGCTTGGGGCACATGTAGAAACAACAAACCAATCCATTCGCGTAAAACACTATGATGAATTGGATGGATTTGCAACTATAGAAATTTCCACCTACAATGACCATCGCATGGCCATGTGTTTTGCACACTTGCAGTTCCATTACCCCGGAATGATCATACATGATATGCCGGTTGTAAAAAAATCATTCCCTGATTTCTTTGACCAAATGAACAAGATCGCTGGTAATTGACATGAGATTTTTCGCATTCATATTCTGTATTGTTACAATTCAACTAAGGTCACAAATTTCAATTAAAGGAAAGATCGTTAATGAAAGTACGAATGAAGGAATACCATTTACCCCCATTGGCAGTGTAAAAACATCGAAGGCGACATTGAGCAACGAGAATGGTCAGTTTGAATTGCTTTTACTGAATTTTGAAAGAACGGACACACTCAAATTCTTTGCCATAGGTTATAAGCCTTTGCTAATGGCTGTGAATGACCTACAATTGAATTCACAAAACCGCATACAATTAAAGGAAGAAGCATTGACATTAGACGAAGTTGAAGTAAGCGCTAAAAAACTTTACTCAAAAAAGCTAGGCATTACAAAATACGATAAACGTAATTGTAGCGGATTCATTGACTTTGAGAATAACTGGAAAGGTGTAGAAACCGCCATCCGACTGCCAAACAAAGAACATAAATTATTACGCATAAAAGATTTCAGCTTTTACATCATCAAGAACACCCTGAAGGATACATTATCATTTCGCTTGAATATTTATTCTTCGAATGAGTATTACCCAACAAGGAACATCCTGAAGAAACCCATTATTTTTAAAACTTCCGTAAAACAGGGAGAAGTAACTATTGACCTAAGCGAATACAACATCAGCGCCTATGACGATTTTTATGTGAGTCTGGAGTGCCTAATGGATAAGGTTAGTGTGAATGACTTTTGCTTTTCGGGAGAAACCTCAGAACCTTCCTATGTGCGCGAAAGCGACTTTAAAAAATGGAA
>DAISHL010000247.1:0-4001 GCA_036822555.1 Bacteroidota bacterium
GGAGCAGCGTCCGAGCAACGACATTTTTTTAGGGACCATTCAGGTACAAAGCAGAAGACCAACCTATAAAAGTTCACACTTTTCAACGGTATTCAACTGGGATGACAAGGATTTTCAATTCCAATTCCAACAGTTCACTCAACTTGATTTCAATCTGAACAACTTTCAGTCAAATCTTACCTCGGTGTTGGCATATTACGCACATGTGATACTGGCCGTTGATTATGATACATTTTCACCACTTGGAGGAACAGAGTATTGGCAAAAGGCTCAGCTCATTGTTCAGAATGCACAGAACGCTGCTGAACCGGGCTGGAGAAGCAATGAAAAAACGGTGCGTAACCGTTACTGGTTGGTAGAAAATGCCTTGCAGCCTGTCTTTCAGGGAATAAGGGATTGTAATTACATGTACCATAGAAAAGGACTCGATATCATGCACGAAAAGGTAGATGAGGGCAGGGCAAACATCATGAAGTCGTTAGACCTTCTTAAGCCCGTATATCAAAGCCGTCCGGCCTCCTTCAATATGCAATTGTTCTTTAACGCAAAAGCCGATGAGCTGATCAATATTTTCAAAAGTGCCTTTCCGGAAGAGAAATCAGCTATAGTAGAAACATTGATGACCCTTGATCCTTCAAATACAACAAAGTATATGAAGATCACAGGAGGATAGAAATATGAACCGCCGTGAAAGGCGGTTTTTTGTTTGCAGCTATTAAATCCTGTTTGTTCATTTTCGATCTTTCAGATGCTTTTACAATCAATTTATTTTAATAATATTACAAAAAAATAAATCCATGAAACACTTCTTAATTGTTGTATCGTTATTGTTTTGTTCTGCAGCATATTCTCAGGCGCCGGTTTATGATGACCTGGTTTTTGACGAAGAAGAGATTGGTGCTGCCTATCGTTTACCGGCAAGAACCACATCCTTTTGAAATCAAAAAAGGGTTCAGGAGGTATGCCAAAGACCAGCAGCGGCGATTCGATCAAATCGTTTGAAGTTACAGATATCGTATTGGTATTTACGGAGACCACTGAAGATGCAGCAGAAAAAAGAGAAGAAAATAACCGCGAACGTTGGGAGAATTTATTGGCTACCTATCCTGAGTTCTTTCAGTTCACAACCAACTATAAGAATATTTGTCAGTGTGCCATTGGCGGAGATGGAGAAGCATTGAAATCAACACAAGGGTTTTATGTTTATTACAAGGCACCGGCTCCAAAGCCTGCTGTAGCTGCTGCTCCTCCTAAGGAAGAGAAACAGGAAGTGAAAGAAGTTGCAAAGGTGGAAGAGAAAAAGGAACCTGTGAAGGAAACCAAAGAGGTAAAGGAAACTAAAAAAGCTGAAGAGCCTGAAAAGGAGAAAAAAGAGGAGAAGAAGGAAGTAGCTAAGGTTGAAAAGAAAGAAACAAAGGTTGAGCCAAAGGCAGAGGAAGAGAAAGAAGAAGATCTGAATGCTGTTACAGAAGGACCAAAGCAAACAGCTTCAATTGATCTTTCAACTGTACATAAAAAGAAAGCAGGATATAGCAAACCAAAAAAAGCAAAGGATGCCAAAGCATGTCGCCCTCCGTTTTACGGTACGGGTGATGAAGACCTTCACACATTCTTTAAAGACAATATTGTGTTGACCAAGAAGCAACGCAGACAAGTGAAGGGAGATGCGTCCATCTTAAAATTATCATTGAATTTCGACGGATCCATTAAGAAAGCACAAGTGAATGGTGCCAACACTGCGTTGAACGACCTTGTAAGCTTGGCTGTAAAGAATATGGATCTGTGGAATCCGGCAGTGAAAGGCGGTTTAACAGTTAAATCAGAAGTAAAGATCACATTGAAATATGACAAGGCTACCAAAGCCATTAAACCCATTGAGGTGGCAATAACACCGAGGCCAAATCCAAAGTGTACCAAGTGTTTGAGCGACTCTGAAATATTTGGAGATTAATTTATAAAGCCCCTGTTGAAGGGGCTTTTTGCTTTTTGTTAATGTTACTAGTGAAGGGTTTTGTTTATATTAGAATCAAGCAAAACCAGGTTCTGTCTTTATTCTTTAAAAGCTGAAGTTTACTTTTTTAGATGCGTTTACTTGTAAATGATAATTCTGCGAGTAAACGTGTTCTCTGCATTGAATAGTTTAATGAAATAAATTCCTTCATCTACTCTGTCTAGTTTTATGGATCTTTGTCCAATGGCCATATCACCTTTAAATACTACAGAACCCAGTGAATTGATCAGTTCAAAGGAATAAGCATGTTTTACGCTGAGGTGTATGATGTCTTTCGCTGGATTTGGATAAATTGTAAACTCCGGATCATTCTGTTCACTTAAAGAAGTACAAGGACTAACCATGATATTTACAGTTGAAGTTGAACTACAATTATTTGTGTTGGTTCCAACAACTGAAAATGTTGCTGTAGTACTCAGTTGCACAATAATAACGGATGTAGTAGCGGCATTACTCCAAAGATAGTTGTCGCTTCCACTAGCGGATAATGTTGCGGTTTCACCACTGCAAATAAGTGAATGGCTGCTTAGTGCGTTTAATGTTGGCGTGTTAAGGCCGGTGATCTGTATGCTGGCAGAGCTCGTACATGTAGATAAAGTATTTGAGCCTGTTACAGTAATGAGGGTGGAAGAGTTAACCGGATATTGAACGCTAGGACCATTTGCACCAAAGCTCCAGGTGTAAGTTTGGGCACCGCTTGCATTCAATGAAACACTTGAACCTTTACAAATACTGTAGGAAGGAACAGTGCCTAACAAAACATTTCCATTCAACCAGATCTGAACGTTGTTAGAAGCGCGATTTGTACAAACAATATCTGTTTTAGCGTCGTTGTTAACGTCAATAGCAGTAAAACGCGCAGGATCATTACCCACGCTTAAAGAAACTGTTGGGGCGGCAAATGTACCATTTCCCAATCCTTTATAGATCTTGATGTGATCAGATGCCTCATCAAAAGAAATTGCCATGTCAATTGAACCATCAAGGTCAAAATCTGCAATTTCAAGGTGTTTAGCAGTACTGGTCAACGAAGTGGTTATGGCCGGCATAAATGTTGCACTGGCTGTGCCAAGAAGCACTGAGTACCCTGCAGTGAATGTATTGAGCGTAACCAGGTCAATGAACCCATCGTTATTCAGGTCACCTTTCCTCACTACAATTGGCCCTCCCTGGATAGTGTATGTGGTAATATTGGTATAGGTATTTGTAGCAGATCCCGCAAATACACCTATTGAACCTAAATTTCTATGTGCTGCAATAATTTCCTTTAAACCATCGAGATTCACATCATGTGAAAGGATTGAATTCACGAACGGACTTGAACTCGGGGCATTTGCGAAAGTTGAGGAAATAACTGATCCATTTCCATCTCCGTAATAACTGTAGAAAGAGGGGTTACAATTAGAACCAACCATGATGTCTATATCCTGATCATTATTCAGGTAGTCTGCATAAATAGATCCAGGTAATGAACAACCAATGCCAGATACATTATTAGTGGTAAATCCGCCTAAACCATCACCCGATAGGTAGTATAATGCTGAGTTGTTTGAAAAGGCAAGATCTAAATTTGAATTGTTGTCAAAATGCAGAGCCGTCAAATTTGAAATAGGCATGGGAAGCATACCTATCGGTATGGTATTACCATATGTAAAATTACCTGTACTATTGCCCAGCAAAATATTAATACTGTTGTTGGCAGCAATGGCCAGATCAACATGTCCGTCATTGTTAAAATCACCGGTGGCTATTGAGTGAGCTTGTCCGTGAGGTGAAATAGTAAAGGTGTTTGGTATGATGCTATAAAAACAGCCATTGGTTTGGGCCAATGTCTCATTGAAAAGAAAACCACTTAGCAATAAAAACAATATCTTTCTCATGTAAAAAGTTTCAATTCAAAAGACAAAAATTATACCAAAAATTGTTAATTGAATGATCTCTTCAGGATGAAGTTATTGTTTTAACATTTTGAACTCAACCCTTCTGTTTC
>DAISHL010000248.1:0-3955 GCA_036822555.1 Bacteroidota bacterium
GTCAGGTTTTGGAAGGTTCAGTTAAGAACTTCATTTCTTATGGTGTGGTCGTTTACCTAGGTGGTGTTGATGGATTGATCCATATCACTGACCTATCATGGGGCCGTATCAACCATCCTGAAGAGATCGTTAAATTAGATCAACAAATTCAGGTGGTTATTCTTGAGTTTGATGACGACAAGAAACGTATTGCTTTAGGCTTGAAACAATTAACTCCACATCCATGGGAAGCTTTGAATACAGAGCTAAAAGTTGGTGATAAAGTGAAAGGTAAAGTAGTTGTGATCAACGATTACGGAGCTTTCATTGAAATCGCACCTGGTGTAGAAGGATTGATCCACGTATCAGAAATGAGCTGGAGTCAGCATTTACGCAGTGCTCAGGAATTCGTTAAGATCGGTCAGGAAGTTGAAGCTGTAGTTTTAACTCAAGATCGTGAAGAGCGTAAGATGAGCTTAGGTATGAAGCAATTGACTCCTGATCCATGGAATATGATCATGGAAAAATATGCAAAAGGAAGCAAGCATACCGGAACAGTTCGCAACTTCACCAACTTTGGTGTATTTGTTGAATTGGAAGAAGGTGTGGATGGCTTAGTGCATATCTCTGATCTATCCTGGAGCAAGAAGATCAAACATCCAAGTGAGTTCTGCAAAGTTGGAGAGAAGATGGAAGTTGTGGTATTGGAAATTGATGGTGAGAACCGTCGTTTAAGCCTAGGTCATAAACAATTGGAAGAGAATCCATGGGATGTGTTCGAAACAGTATTTACCATTGATTCAGTTCACCAAGGAACTGTATTGAATGTAAATGATAAAGGTGCTACTATTGGCTTAACTTATGGCGTAGAAGGGTTCTGCCCTGCCCGTCACTTAGCTAAAGCTGAAGGTGGAAACTTAAAAGCTGAAGATGTAGCAGATTTCAAAGTGATTGAATTCAGCAAAGATGCAAAACGCATTGTAGTTTCTCACGCTCGCTTACACGAAGAAGTGAAAGAAGAAACTAAAAAAGCGGATAAAGCAGCGAAAAAGGCTGAATCTGAAGATACAAAGAAAGCTGTGAAGAAGGTGAAGGATAATGTTGAGAAGACCACTTTAGGTGATATCTCAGCGTTAAGCGACCTTAAGAACAAAATGGACGGTAAATAATTTACCGCCGTATCATACTCCCAAGGTTACGAGTTAACCTAAGGGCAACTAAAAACCTCGCCAAGGTTTTTGGTTTTTTGAGAACCAAAACCCCGCCAAAAGCGGGGTTTTTGGTTTTTATAAGTTCTTAATTACCAAGGATATAACATTTTCTGTTTAATTTTATAGTATATTTTTTTAAACAAAATAACCTGAAGTGTGTTGTAACCTTCAAACATTAAAACATATGAAAAAAATTACATTACTATTATCAGCTATGATGGTTGGATTCAATTTCCAAACAAAGGCACAATCAGCCAACTTACAAATTATTCATAATTGTGCTGATGCTGCCGCAAATACGGTGGACATATATGCAGGTACAACGCTTATTGCAAACAATCTGCAATTCAGGTATGCAACACCAACATTTACGGTTCCGGCCAATACCAATATTGTGGTAGGCGTTGCCCCAGGCACAAGTACATCATCCAGCCAGTCGATTGCAACCTTTACTGTGAATTTTGGCGCTAACAGCCGAAATATTGTTGTTGCTGATGGCATTGTGAGTCCAACCGGATATTCTCCAAGCAATACAGTAACACCTTTTACCTTAAACACGTATACAGCAGGCCTTGCTGCTGCACCTAATGCCACTACAACAAGTATATTAGTTCACCATGGAAGTACCGATGCTCCAATTGTAGATATTGTAGCACCTTTTACCGGCACCAATCCATTGATTCCGAATATTCTTGTAAACAACGCACCATACGGTGCATTCGCCGGGTATTTGAATTTACCAACTGCTAATTACAAAATTCAGGTGCGTGATCAATACAATAGCAATGTAGTAGCTGAATACAGCGCTCCTCTTAGCGCACTGAATCTCGGAGGAACAGCTTTATCAGTCATTGCCAGTGGTTTTTTAAACCCAACGGTGAATAGCAATGGACCAGCTTTTGGCTTATATGTTGCTTCCGTTACTGGTGGTTCATTATTACCATTACCTACATCAACCATCTCTTCTACCCGAGTGCAAGCCATCCACAATTGCGCTGATGCAATTGCCTCAACGGTGGATGTATATTTCAGATCAGCTACCACAGGTTCTGCTGCGGTTCTATTGATCGATAATTTTGCTTTCAGAACAGCTTCTCCATACATCGATGTGCCAACAGCACAAAATGTGACCTTATCAATTGCTCCTGCAACCAGTACAAGTGTATCTCAAGCAATTGCGAACTTTACTTACAACCTTTCTGCATCTTCAAAATACCAATTGATTGCAAGTGGTATCGTTAGTCCTGTTGGCTATTCACCAAGTTCAATGATGGCTCCGTTTGGTCTTATTGCCAATGCTACAGTTAGAGAAAAAGCAACCAACATTACAACTGATACAGATGTTCTGGTATTCCATGGCGCAACTGACGCACCAGCGGTTAATGTAGTTACACCAGGACCTGCAACCGTAGTTGCGAATATGTCATACGGTAATTTTAATTCAGCTGGTTACTTGCAACTCCCTTCTAATACCTCTGCCGGAAATTATACATTACATGTTACCAATGTTGCGGGCACAACAACAGTTGCCAGTTATATTGCGCCTTTGAATACACTTGGCACCACAGGTAACGCGCTTACAGTTTTAGCCTCAGGTTTTTTAACTCCATCCAACAACAGTAATGGCCCTGCCTTTGGTTTATGGGCAGCTTTGCCTAGTGGCGGAAACTTAGTTCAATTGCCAGCATTGGTAACTACTGATATCAAAACCATAGGAAGCACTCTTATTGATACCAAGATCTACCCTAACCCTGCAGTAAGTGCTTTAAAGGCAGAAATCTTTGCCAATAACAATGAACTTGCTCTCTTAAAAATTTATGATGTAAACGGAAAGATTGTCCTAGAAAAATCTATTTTACTTTCTAATGGAGCCAATACAATTGAAATACCAGTAGACCAACTTTCATGCGGTAATTATATACTAAATATTCTTCATGGAAATATCCTTGAAAAAGGCAAATTCATCAAAGAATAATTCAAGCATTATTAGGTTAGTTTAATGTGCCAAAACCCCGCCAGAAGCGGGGTTTTTGGTTTTTATAGGTCTGCCACAATAAAACACGATATATGTCGTTATAAGAATAACTAACCACTTAAAACACAACGTTTGCCTATGCAAAAAACCTCTACTCTTGAATTTGATACATTAAATTTTACCACAGAAGAAAAAGAGCTAAAAGCCCTTTTATTTAATGACAACCAAAAAGCAGATGAACCATCTGCTTTTTGTATCAGTAACATATTGAACTTCAGTAAAAATTTAGAAGTAAAACCAAGTGAATCTATTGGTTTTGTAAATTATTTAAGAAGTTAAAAAAGCTGCAAACAGCGCGGGTTTAAGCAACATCTAACTGGTTATTTAGATCTGTGCTGTTTGCTTTCTAATTCTTAAAAAAAATCTTTCAAACCCTCTTACCCCCTTCAACAAGGGGGAATGATTTCCGATAGTTAAAATGCCGGGAAAAAAATACTTTTGATTTGATTTAATAGTAACAAAGGAATTAACGCAACTCCGCGCCAAATGTCTCCTTGTACGAATTGATGAGCTTATCCATAACCTTTTCAATTTGCTTGTCGGTCAGTGTTGCCTCATCGCTTAGAAGTGTAAAACTCATGGCATACGATTTCTAACCGCCTAGTTTCTCCCCTTCATACACATCAAAGAGGTTCACTTCTTTCAATAGCTTCTTCTCTGTATTGAATGCCATTGCCTTCAATTGCTCATACTTCACGCTTCTATCCAAAAGCATGGCCAAATCTCTTCT
>DAISHL010000249.1:0-3952 GCA_036822555.1 Bacteroidota bacterium
AACATGTTGGCTTATACAAAAACTATCACTGCAGGTTCTTCAACCACTGTATTATACTATCAAAACCTTAACACAGTTAATGCCGATAGTACATGTTGGGAATTACATGATGTTACTAATGACAGATGGTACTATCCGAGCATGAGCTCAACAGAAAGCCGTGATGCTGCAACTTCTTACTCAGTTACTATCAAGCCGATCAATGTTGGTGACGAATCTTTCTTCCCTGAATTAGGATTGTCTATCAAGGTTGGCCAAGTAAGTGATCCGGGTGAGTTAGCTCAGTTCACAAACTTTGGTGGTTTAGATAATACATATACCGGTCCTGCACCAAATACATTCTTAGGTGCAAGTATGGTGTACGAGAACAGCTCAACTGCTTGGCTAAGCCCTGTAAAAGATGTAGACGCTGGTAATCCATTGAACTGGATCTTATCAGGAACAAATAAAACAGCTGGTCAAGAAGACGCTTTCTATAAAAAGAATTCTTCAACTGCTGAGATCGAGTCATTCATTGATCCTGAGAAGCAATTCGGTAAGATCCTTGATGGTACATGGGCTCCTTATCCATTATGTGCCGGTTTCTATACATTATCTGCATCACGCGTGTTTGGTGGTCCTGCTTATCATGGTTTAGTTGCTAAGAATGATAAGTCGGTTGGAAACACCATGACAGATAACGGTTCAACACCTTACGGAGGTAACTCTGATATCAGAAAGATCAGCAGTGTATTGATCGTTTATACAAAGGATCAGTCAAAATGGACAAGATGTCCTGTGTTAGAGATGCAAGAAGTATCTGAATTGTCTGAAGGTAATTCATGGTTCTTTGAGCCAAGAAGAGTGCCTTCAGTTGATAAGAATGGTAATCCTTATGGCAACCCTAACGGAGCCTCGAATTATAATGCTGCTGATGCTGCACTTACTTCAACAACAGGTATGGGTTGGTTCCCTGGTTATGCGATCAATATTGAAACCGGTGAACGTTTGAATATGGCGTTTGGTGAAGATAGTTATCAAAAAACCAATAATGGTAACGATATGGTGTGGAATCCAACATCAAACATGAACAATCCTTACTCATTCACAATGGGTGGTAAGCACTTCGTATATGTATTTGGTAATTCAATTGATGGAAAGATCAATGTTGACGTTGCAAACAACCCAGCGTTATCTGATTTCGTTGACTTCCAGGATAAACAATTCGGTGCTGGTCGTTATGACCATGGTTCAAGAGTGTTTACTCAGTTAAGTATGTTCTTTAACACAGTACGTGACAAAGGTGTGAGTGTTGTAAACGGTGGTCGTTTAACTCCATTCGCTGCCATTGAGCGTGATATCATGTGGGTAAGTATGCCAATGGTAGCCAGTGGTTATTCATTCAAGAATCCAAAAGATATGCCATGTGACGTGAGAATACAGATCAACGTATCAAAGCCTTACCGTTACGGTTTTGCTGGCATGATGAGAACAGATTCACAGAACATGACCAACTCTTTGAACTCAAATGCTACTTTCTCAGTTGGTGCTAACCGATTGTTTGCTATTACAAGTGCAACTCAATTACCAACTGCAGTTAAAGCATCTGCGAAGAATAACAACTTCCCTATGTACAGCTTCAACACAAATGAACTTGCTACCTTGTTAGATCAATCAGATGTTGCAAAGAGTTCACTTGACCTGATCAAAGTTGTACCTAACCCTTATTATGGAAGTTCTAGCTACGAAACTGGCAGAACAGATTCTCGTGTAAGGATAACAAATTTACCTAATCAGTGTACGATCAAGATCTTCTCGTTGAATGGTACTTTAGTAAGAACCATTAAGCGTGATGTTAGCGGATTGGAAAATGAGTATACGAAGCCGGCTTACGGAGATGCTCCTGCTTCTTCAGGTGCTGTTTCAGGTAACGACATCAATAAATCAAGAAGATCACCATATGTTGATTGGGATCTGAAGAATCAAAACAATATTGGCGTTGCAAGTGGTTTATATATCTTCCACATTGATGTGCCAGGTGTTGGTGAGAAGATCATCAAATGGTTTGGTGTAATGCGTCCTTTAGACTTACAAAATTATTAATGCTTAACAGTTGAGAGATATGATCAAGAATTTAAAATACTTTGGCTTGGCTACATTAATAACTGCCAGCCTTGCAATGGAAGCAGGTAACCCTGATCGTGCAGGACAGGCGGGCGCAAGTCCATTACTTATCAATCCGTATGCTCGTAACACAGGGATGTGGGGTTCAAACTCAGCACGCGTAAAGGGTTTGGAAGCTCAGTTCTTAAATGTTGCTGGTACCGCCTATACTCGTAAAACTGAGTTCATGTTCAACAGAACCAGTTGGTTAAGTGGAACCGGAATTTACCTTAACAGCTTTGGATTAACTCAAGGTATTGGTGAAACCGGAACCATTGGTTTGGGATTCGTTTCCTTGAATTCAGGTAAAATTGAGATCACAACAGAAGATCAGCCAGATGGTGGATTAGGTACCTATGAGTACACTGCTTATAACGTGAATTTGTCTTACGCTAAAATGTTCTCTGAGAATATTTTTGGTGGTATTAACGTAAAGTTGATCTCTGAACAAATTCCTAACGTTACTGCAAGAGGTGTTGCTATTGATGCTGGTATTCAGTACCACACTGGTAAGAACGACCAAATGCACTTAGGTATTTCATTGAAGAACTGGGGTCCAAAAATGGCATATCAGGGTGATGGTTTAACCCGTCAAATGAATGTTAAATATGGCTCTCAATATGAAATGACCATTAGCAATCGTTCTGCTGCATTTGAAATGCCTGCTTTGGTGAATATTGGTGTTGCTTATGATTTCTTCCTAAAGAAAGATACAGCAGGAGCTCTGTCAAAAGATCACAGATTATCAGCACATGCTGCTTTCGTTTCTAATTCATTCACGTACGACAATTATTTGTTTGGTTTAGAATACGCTTGGAAAGAAATGATCATGGTGAGAGCTGGTCTTTACAGTGAGCAGGGAATCTTTAAAGGTGGAAGTGAAAGAAGAACTGTATTCACCGGTCCTGCTATGGGCGCAACCTTTGAATTACCTGTGAATGAAAAGAAATCTACAGTGGCTTTGGATTACTCTTACCGTTTCACTACCCCATTTTCTGGTGTGCACACCTTTGGTTTCAGAGTGAACTTGTAAAATAAATTTACTATATTTGAATTAAGGATCCCGATTTATAGTCGGGATTCTTGTTTTTAATAAACTTAATAAAATGGCACAACAATTAGGATATTACACAGAAGAAGGATTGCAAAAGCTAAAGGATGAATTGCATCATTTGGAGACCGTTGAAAGAAGGAATGCGACAAATGCAGTGGCTGAGGCCAGGGATAAAGGAGATCTTAGTGAGAATGCAGAGTATGATGCCGCGCGTGAAGCTCAGGCCTTACTTGAATTAAAGATCAGCAAATTAAAGGAAGTGATCGCTAATGCCAGGATCGTTGATGAAACAAAAATTGATCTGAGCAAAGCAAGCATCTTAACAACCGTTAAGATCAAGAATATTAAGAATAATGCGACCATGAAATATACCTTGGTAGCTGAAAGTGAAGCAGACCTGAAAAGTGGCAAGATCTCTGTAGATTCACCTATTGGTAAGGCTTTGTTGGGCAAAAAAGTGAGCGATAAGGTAGATGTTCAGGTGCCGGCAGGACTTATGACCTTTGAGGTTATTGAAATTTCTTTATAATGCCAAGTATTTTCTCGCGAATAATAAAATGGGAGATCCCTAGTTATAAGATTGCAGAGAATGACTATTGCTTTGCATTTCTTGACATTTCTCCATTGAAAAAGGGACATGTGTTGGTGGTTCCTAAAAAAGAGGTTGATAAACTTTTTGACCTCGACGAAACAAACTATCTCGAATTGATGAAATTTACCAGGCATCTTGCTGATGCCATTAAAGCGGCAATACCC
>DAISHL010000250.1:0-3917 GCA_036822555.1 Bacteroidota bacterium
ATCGATCATTGGAACAAGCAATGTGTTATTCGCTAGGGTTTCTTTTGGTATGGCGGCACTCATGATCTGTAAAGTAGAAATACCGATCAATGGGATCTTAAGGGCAAAACACAATCCTTTTGCTGCACTAACGCCAATTCGAAGTCCTGTGTATGAACCCGGCCCACTGCTAACCGAAATGGCATTCAATTGCTTTGGTTCTAAAGAATTCCTTTGAAGCAATTGCTTTATAAATGTATGAAGGTTCTCTGCATGTGTATATCCTTCGTTCAATTCGATGGTATCCAATAACCGTTCGTTCTCACTGATTGAAACGGAACAGTTGGTTGTGGCAGTATCAATATGGAGCAGAAGGGCCAAAATTAATTCTTGTATAGATCCTGTTTAGAGACAACCTTTACCTTGGAGCCTTTGCGTAAACTGCGTGATACTGCACTGTATGGGCCTGAAATTACTTCTTCACCTTCCTTTATTCCGGATATGATCTGAATATATTCATTGTCCTGTATGCCGGTTTTCACTTCACATTGTTCTGCCTTTCCATCTTTGATCAAGAATACAAGTTCTTTGATCTCTTCTTCTTCCTCTTTTGAATCCGGATCCTCTTTGTCGTTTTTTACTTTCAACTCTCTGTTGTCTCCATTTTCTTCTTTTGTTTGCAAAGAATCCTTGCTGCGAGATGTAACAGATTGAATTGGTAAGGTTACAACCTTTGAAACCCTGAGTGTTTGAATTTCAACACTTGCACTCATGCCTGGTCGGAATGGTACCGGATTATTGTCTGTGATCAGATATTCGTAGGATTCACGAAGCAACCTGATCTTAACCACAAAGTTTGTTACCTGATCAACAGAGATCCCTGTTGTGTTTGCAGAATTGGCCACTTCGGTAACTATGCCTTTGAACTTTTTATTGATGTAGGCATCTACTTCAACAATAGCTGTATCTCCTTTATGTACTTTAATGATGTCGTTCTCATTCACTTCTACACTTACTTCCATTTCGTTAAGGTTGGCCAGTCTCAAGATCTCTGTGCCCTGAAAACCCTGTACCCCTTGCACACGCTCTCCCTTTTCAACATTCATTTTATAAACAGTACCATCCACGGGCGAATATATATAGGTTTTCTCCAGGTTGGCGCTTGCTTCTTTTAAAGATGCTTCACTGCCGGCAATGTTATATTTGCTGGCGTATACTCCTGCTTCAAGCGCGCTTACGTTAGCCTTAGCACTTTCGTATTGCGCTTTTGCGGCTTCAAATTCTTGCTGTGAAATAGCCTCTTGTTCAAATAATTTTTTGCTTCTTTTAAAACTGGCCTCCGCATTAACAAGATTAGCCTTCGCTTGTTCTAATTGCGCTTCCGCTGTTTTTAAGTTGGCTTTGGTAGTATTCACTGAGGCATTCACCCTGTCCAGTGCACTCACGTACATATCGGGTCTGATACGGCAAATAAGGTCGCCTTTCTTTATTTTATCACCTTCTTTTACCATCATTTCTGTGATCTCGCCGCTAACATCACTGGTGATCTTAAGTTCCGTCTCCGGCTGTATCTTACCGGTGGCTGCAACTATTTCTACCACATCTCGGATGGCAGCTTTTTCAACTGTAACTTCAATAGGTTTTGTCCCTTCCGTTACTTTAAAAATGATGATCACCACTAAAATGGCCACGCCAATCCCAATGGTCCAATATAATTTTTTCATATACGTTACAAATGTTACAGATCTACTTTGAAAGCTTAAAGTTAGTCAATTTAAATTTCACTAATGTTCAACTATAACTTAATTTTAGTGTTTAATAGTCTGATTTTACCACTCATACCATTACCTTATGAAAACCAAAGATTCTGAGCCAAATGAACTGATCCATGAAAGCAGTCCGTATTTGTTGCAACATGCCTATAACCCTGTGAAGTGGTTACCCTGGTCAGACAAAGCATTTACTGAAGCAGCTTCCAGGGATGTGCCTTTGATCATAAGTGTTGGCTATAGCGCTTGTCACTGGTGTCATGTAATGGAGCATGAAAGCTTTGAGAATAATGAGGTGGCTGAACTTATGAATGCTCATTTTGTGAACGTGAAGGTGGATAGAGAGGAGAGACCGGATGTGGACAATTTATACATGACCGCTGTGCAGCTGATGACCGGACATGGCGGATGGCCACTGAATTGTATTGTGGTACCGGATGGGAGACCAATTTATTGTGGAACCTATTTTAACAGGAATCAATGGATCAATGTTCTCAAAAATATTTCTCATCTATACAAAAACGACAGGACCAAGGTATTGGAGTATGCAACGAATCTTACAGAAGGAATTAAACAGGCAGAATTGGTTGCAACAACAAAGTATCCTGAGAACATGGATTGTGAGGATGCACTGATCCGATCTGTGCGAAAATGGAATGAGCGCTTTGATAATGAGAATGGCGGACCAAACAAGATCCCTAAGTTCCCATTGCCGAATAACTATCTGTTTCTTTTACGATATGCCCATTTGTTCAATGATAATGAGGTAATGGAACACGTTAAGCTTACCCTTTCAAAAATGGCAAATGGCGGCATTTACGACCAGGTGCATGGAGGTTTTGCCAGATACAGTACAGACGGCATTTGGAAATTACCTCATTTTGAAAAGATGTTGTATGATAATGCTCAACTGGTAAGTTTGTACACCGAGGCCTATCGGGTGAACGGAAATGAGCATTACAGGAATGTGGTGAAGGAAACCCTCGCTTTTGTTACACGTGAATGGGTGAATTCAGACGGAGGATTTTACTCGGCTTATGATGCCGATAGCGAAGGAGAGGAAGGGAAGTACTATGTTTGGTCTAAAGAAGAATTGCGTGAACTATTACAGAATGATTTTGAATTGTTCGCAGATTACTATCAGTTGGATGAACAAGGATACTGGGAGGATGGGAACTATATCTTAATGAGGATCTCCGATCCCACCGTAATTTTGGCGGGATACAGCATATCGCATAAACAGTTAGAGGAAAAGATCGAATCGTGCAAGTTAAAATTACGTGAAGCCTCACAACACAGAGTAAAACCTGGTCTCGACGATAAGTCTATTACAAGCTGGAATGCAATGATGGTAAAAGCTTATGCCGATGCTTACAGTGTTTTTGGCGACCCAGAATATAAGATCATTGCCATTAGGGCCTGTGAGTTTTTGTGTGCAAAGCAAATGAAACCAGATGGTGAACTTTACAGGATCTACAAGAATGGCAGTTCTAAAGTTGAGGCTTTTCTTGATGACTATGCTTTTATGATAGATGCATTACTGGCCATACATCAGATCACTACAAACGAGATGTATCTCACAAAGGCCATGCAACTTTTAAATACCGTGCTGGTGAACTTTTCACATGAAGAAAGCCCTTTGTTCTATTACTCGCATGAGCGTCATCAACAATTACTTACGAGGCAAACCGAAACTTCGGATAATGTGATACCTGCTTCCAATTCTCAAATGGCCATGAACTTGTTTCAGATTGGAACACTATTTCAGCGCGCAGATCTTTTAGAAAGAGCGTCAAAAATGGTGCATTTGTTTCTGGCGGAGTTAACTAATTATGGAGCAGGATACAGTAATTGGGGGTGTTTGGCCCTTTATCTGGCAAAGCCTTTTAAAGAAATTGCCATTGTTGGTAACAATGTTAATGAAATGTTGCACGGGCTTTTAAAACATTACTTCACAAATGCGATTTTAGTAACAGCTGAACATGAATCTAAATTGCCCCTGACCATGAACCGTTATAAGGCAGGGGAAACCTGGATCTATGTTTGTCAGAATAATACATGTGGGCTTCCGGTGAATAATGTACCGGACGCCATTAAGCAAATTGAGAATAGTTAGTTACATAAGTGTATTGTTGCTCATGGCCAAATGGTCGTTTGGGCAGTTATTTG
>DAISHL010000251.1:0-3896 GCA_036822555.1 Bacteroidota bacterium
TTCATCTCAAGAAGAAAAAAGGAAGCTTTTGTAATTTGTTGTTTCACGAACTCTTCCCCGCAACTTTGTTTAATGCTAACGACCTTAACAACAATGAGAATCTGGCAAATTTCATTGCGCATAAAGCCACGCAACAATTTCTTAAGCATGATACACTATCATTAAATGAATATCTGCGTAATTACCATGACCACGAACTGCTCAATCAATTCCTTCATCATGAGACCAAAATGTACAATGCGCTTTTGAAGGAAGTAAAATCGGGACCAAATGCCAGCATCAGGAAGCAAAAAGCCCTTTTAGAAATGGTAAAAAAATTAAAAAAGTCAGGAATAGCCAATAAACGACTTATCGATCAAATGAACACAGAAATTTTAACTGAGCAGAATGCCTTTTTCATTGATTATATGCAGTATAACAGCAAGCAAGATAGTCTTGAAAATGCTTTTAACAAATTTTATAAAGGCTCTATAAAAAACATGGTACGGTCTTTGACTGAATAGCAGTGTTATCACTATATTTGAACTATTAGACCAGCGGAATAACTATGAACAAAAAGTCTTTACTCAGCGCATTTGCCGGATTGCTATTTACAGGATTAAATGCGCAAAACGGATTTGATATTAAATTCAACATCAAAAATTGTACAGACACCACCATGTATTTGGTGCATACTGTTTTTGACCGCCAATATGTTTCTGATACTTGCAAAAAAGTAAAGAATGGCCAGGTACAATTCAAAGGCAAAAAAACCTTGGACAAAGGTGTATACACCTTGGTGAGTCAGGATAAAGCCACCTACTTTGATTTCTTGGTCAACGAGACCTCCAAATTTTCTGTTTCCTTTGACAGGAATGATATTGCCAATACCCTTAAATCAAATTGAAGTAAGGAAAACGAACAGATGTTCGCTTATCTTAAATTCATGACCAATAAAAACAAGGAATTCACTGATTTTAGAAACACCCAAAAGAACAAAAGTAAAGAGGACAGCACAAAACTTTGCAACGAGAAACTTAAAGTAATGAATGATGAAGTTCAGAATTACGATAAGACGTTTATGGAGAAGAACAAGGGTACTTTTGTGTATGATTTCTTCAATATGAAATCTGAAAAGGAGGCCAAAGATGTTCCACTGGCTTCAAACGGCCGTCCGGATAGTTTATTCAGATACATGTATTATAAGAATCATTTCTTTGACGGCGTGGATTTCAAGGATGAACGAATTCTCAGCATTCCGTTTTTTGACGATCGCGTAAAACGCTATTTTGATGCCGTGATCTATCAGTACTCAGCAGACACAATTATTGTGGAAATAGACAGGATGCTGGCTGCATGTAAAGAACAAGGTATGATCTACAATGTGCTATTGGGACATCTCACCTATAAATATGAAACCGACAAGCGCATGGGTTTTGATAAAGCCTTTGTACACATTGCAGAAAAGTACATCTTAAGTGGCAAAGCCAAGGAAGTATATAGCGAAGAAACGGTTGAGAAGATCAGAGAGCGTGTGAAAGTGATGAAGAATCTGTTGATCGACGCTAAGGCGAGCGAACTTTATCTGATAGATACCGTAGATGGCAAAAAAGTGTCAAAGCTTGGATTCGATACTGTAACAACCAGCAAAAGTGCCACAGATCTTTACATGAAACATATTGATCTCCTAACGCCAATGTTCAAAACGCTTTACATGGTAAACGCTAAATACACTGTACTTGTGTTTTGGGATGTTGATTGCGGCCATTGTCAAACAGAGATCCCGAAACTGAATGAATCCGTAAAAAAACTGAATGGCAAAGTTGACTACAAGGTGCTGGCCATATACACCAAAGACGACTTTGATCGATGGAGAAAATTTGTGATTGATAAAAAACTGGAGTTCATGAATGTATACGACCCTGTACATCTCAACAACATGAAAGATAAATATGATATTGTAGCCACTCCTGTTATATTTGTACTTGATAAAAACAAAGTGATCAAGGGTAAAAAACTGAGTGCCGAACAGGTACCCGATCTGATTGAGTTCCTGGAATCACAAGAAAAAGCAAAGAAATAAACCAAACATTGTATGAAAAAACACATCCTATTAACCTTCGTACTTTTTACCTCAGCACTTTCATTGTTGAAAGCTCAAGGTTACGATATTAAGTTTAACATGAAAGGAAACAAGGACACAGTGATGTACCTTGTAAAGTATGTTTGGGATCAACAGTATGTTGCCGACACATGCTCTAAAATAAAAAATGGTCAGGTGCACTTTAAAGGCAAGGAGCCACTTGACAAAGGTGTGTATACACTGGTTTCACAAGGTAAGGCCATTTATTTTGACCTGTTCATTAATGATAGCCAGAAGTTTATAGTTACCTGTGACTACAACGATATTGTGAACACTTTAAAGGTCACGGGCAGCAAAGACAACGAATTGTTCTTTGAATACATCAAGTACATTACCAATAAGAACACAGAATTTGGAAAGTTTCGTGAGCAATCGAAAACCAAAAGCAAGGAAGACAGCGCCAAATTCATCAACGAAAAGATAAAGGCCATGAACGATGATGTGAAGAAATTCGAAGAGACCTTCATGACCAAAGCAAAAGGAACCTATGTGTACGATGTGTTGAATTTAAAAACTGAGAAAGAGGCCAAAGACACGCCAAAAGAAATGTCAGACAGTTTAAAAAGGATCTATCAGTATTACTATTATAAAAATCATTTCTTTGATGGCATCGATTTTAAAGACGATCGCATCATCAGGACACCATTTCTTGACGACAGAGTGAAGCGTTATTTTGAAAGCGTAATTCTGCAGCATCCTGACACGATCATTCAGGAAATTGACAAAGTATTAGGAATGTGCAAACAGGACGGTCAGCCATACAACATCATGTTAGGCTACTTTACCTATAAATACGAGCAAAGCAAGATCATGGGATTTGATAAAATATTTGTACATGTATGCGACAAATATGTGATCAGTGGAAAAGCAAAGGGTGTGTATTCCGATGAAACTGTTGCCAAAATCAAAGAACGTACAGACATTCTAAGAAACCTACTTTTAGAATCAAAAGCACCTGAACTCTATATGATAGATACAGTTTATGGAAAACAAGTAATGAAGATGGGCTTTGATACAGCAAAGACGAGCCAAGGCGTTACCGATATCTATTACAAGAATGTAGAGAAATTAACCCCTATGTTCAAGACCTTATACATGGTACCTTCAAAATATACAGTACTTGTTTTTTGGTCGGTAGATTGCGGCCATTGCCAAACAGAGATCCCTAAATTAAATGAGGAGTTGAATGAATTAAAAGGAAAGATAGATTTCACCACATTTGCAGTATACACAAAAGAAGATTATGAAGCGTGGAGAAAATTCATCTATGAGAAAAAACTTAATTTCCTGAATGTGTTCGACCCGATCCACCTGAACAATCTCAAGGAAAAATATGACATTTATTCTACACCAGTGATCTATATCTTGGATAAGGATAAAAAGATAAAAGCCAAGCGTCTCAGTGCCGAGCAAGTTCCTGAAATGCTTAAAATGCTTGACAAACTCGAAAAAAAATAATCTAAAACAATTTTAAATGAAGACGCATAGTTATACTATGCGTTTTTTATTTAATTTCGGTTTAACATTGTTATGCCGAAAGATCCTTCAAAGAAAACCATTAAGTCCTTAAAGGAGGAGATCAAACGTCTAGAAAAAGAAAATAAGGCGTTGAAGGCAAAATTTCCGAATGATGGTCTTCCTAAAGTTACTGCCCCAGTCAAGATCCAACCGATCTTTAGAAAGGCGGAAAAAATTGTTGGTGATTATTTCAGGAAGTTGAAATTCAGTCAATCAAAAGGTTCCATTGAAATTAATAATGAACGTTATGTGCTGG
>DAISHL010000252.1:0-462 GCA_036822555.1 Bacteroidota bacterium
GCCGGTCGCTGTTCCACCACTGCCATATTATTGCCGCACCAAGGAATCTCATCGGACTTGTACTCATTCTCTACCTTGCCGCCAATTTCTTTGGCCCAGGCCACAATGGTTGGGTTATTGTTTTTTCCCGGGCTTTCCAGCGTGCCGTAAAGTTTCAGTGCTTCGCTGATCATGCGGGGGCCACCTTCTTTTTGCAGCCATTGGTATTTAGGTTCTAATGCCATGCGAATTATGAGTTAAAGATGTATTTAATTAAGTGGGTTAAATGGTCATTCAAAAGAAGTGGCCTGGTGCTGTACTTTTTTCTAAAACTTGTATACTGCAAAAAACCAAATGCACGATCCCTGAAACGGCATAAATCTATGGTGCCATGTAAGCTGGCTCCATAATTTAAAAATGAGTTTTAGTACTACTGTTTTTTAGGGGACATTGAATCATTGTTTAAGTCTCTAATATACTAAA
>DAISHL010000252.1:472-3849 GCA_036822555.1 Bacteroidota bacterium
TACCATTAAAATGATATTAATAATGTGATCATAAAACGCGCATACATATTTTATATTATTAATATTATTCTAAAAAAAAATAATACCAAAAATAAAATTGAAATCTAAGACATTTAAAAATGCGTATTTGTACTTCTGTTCTTTAGGGGACATTGAAGCATTGTTTACCTCTCTAATATCCTAAAAACAAAGGAATTTTACAATAATTACATGTTTAAAAACTGAAAAATTTACCAGTGACTTTTACACCTGTTGAGAAGTAGATGTTGTGTTGATAAGTTAATGCTCCATTCACGGAAATTGGATTGAATAATCTCACATAAACAATAAGATCGTTGTATTGAATGGTTCCGGCAAGGTTAATTCCCCTGTATATGGTAGGTAAATTTGCTTTGGTTGTTGGCGCGGGATCAACTATGGCCTGAAAAATCTTTTCGCTCTGTTTTGAAATTTCCAGGTATCCAAAACCTGCTGCCACATCAAAGCAAAATTTGTTCTTTTCATCCTTTAAATATGACCACCTGTATTTCAACCCTGCAGAAATGTTATAGATCCCAAAGTTGTGTATAAGCGAATCATTTCCTTCAATGTTCCTGTTCTGTAATGAAGCTTCCGTAAAGAATAAAAGGTCGTCGTTTAAATTATCTCCTACGCTTGGTTTTTTATCTTTGTATTTGTATTTCCACATGGTGATGGCATTGGTAATGGAAAGTTCATAATGCACATAAACTACAGAACTGGCGTTATCCGGAAAGAAGATGGAATTGATATTTACGGAGTCTTTTTTCTCTTTTTTTACAATGTTGCCTCCAATGCCAACAGAAAGAAAGAGCCTGTCCCAGGGATGCAAATTGGCGCCAAACGCCAATCCGCCATTAGCTGTTACATTGTCCATGCTTACTGCATCAGAAGAGCCAAAGCCATAAATGAACACTTTATCTTCCAGAGAATCCAATCCAAGTTTTGCATTGGTAATGTCTGTTTCCGCTTTGTCAGAAAAAATACCTTTGGATTGATCATGCCTGATCTTGTAGATCTGATGTCGGTATACATTCCGTCGGTACAGATTCCCCTGTTTCTCCATGGGAATGATTTGTTGTGCTAATGCCTGAAAGGAAATACAAGCTAAAGCTATGATTGCGCTTAATGTTCTCATAAGGTATAAAATATAAGTTTAATGTATTTGAATGTAAACGTAGCCGCCTTCATTTTGCTGCCATTGGTATTTAGATTCTATTGCCATAGGTATGATATTTAAAAATGAAAGCCCGATAAATTTATTTACCTGGCTATTGGTTTCAGGAACCACTTTAAATAAAACAAACAAACCCTAACATAACACACAGTGAAAAAATTTACTTTTAATTAGTGATAGCAGCTCCTGAAGGTTTTTGTTTTTATTCGCTCATTTCATTAGCGTTGCATGTGTGGTGCCGTTGTTTTTTTGTTCAATTCAAGCATTAGCTTGACTGAAGATACCTGATTGCCGATCATACTGATCACACTTCTAAGATCTTTTTCGTTGGTATTCAGTTTTTCGCACCATTTTTTTACATTCTCCGGGTTGTTCAAGTGAATAAATTCTGACATATCTGATAAAAGTTTAGTTGACCGCTAATTTAAACGCAATCTGTAAGTTTAGAAAGAGTAAAATCACCCGTTTTTCATACGGGTGTTTTTACCTGTTTAGGGTATGTTCCTATACCCTTCATCGCCTGTTTTCTTTTACATTTTAGGAGATAGTCACTTTAATACTGCCATGCACTGGTTTGCCCTGTTCATTTTTAGCTGAATTTGCAAGCCTTGAATATATTTCGTAATTTTACGATAAAATAGAACGCATGGGAAATACAAAAGCCGAAGAATTTACGGTAAAAGATAACAAGATCGCCAGGTATGCCAAAGCTTTATCGCATCCGGCACGTGTGGCCATTTTGCAATTGCTGTTGAAGAAACAAACCTGCATTTGTGGCGATATTGTGGATGAGCTTCCACTCTCGCAAAGCACGGTATCACAGCATTTGAAGGAATTAAAGGAAGCAGGCCTCATCAAAGGCGATATTGACGGCGTAAAGGTATGCTATTGCATTGATGAGAAAGAGTGGGACAATGCCAAGGCCTATTTATCCGGATTATTTGATGCCTATAACAAACGTACCAAATGCTGCTAAAAAAATTAATAGATCGATATATAACGATAATAAAACCAAACACCATGGAAACAACTGACCAACGATTAAAAGACCTCGTGAAACAAAAGTACAGCGAGATCGCCTTACAGGATAAAGAATCTAACCTTAGCTCATGCTGCGGTGCTACCAGCAGCTGTTGCGGTGATAGCGTATATAACATCATGGCCGATGATTATCAAACCATTGAAGGCTATAACCCCGACGCCGATCTTGGTCTTGGTTGTGGCTTGCCTACGCAATTCGCGCAGATCAAACCGGGCGATGTGGTGGTGGACCTTGGAAGCGGCGCAGGCAACGATTGCTTTGTGGCTCGCCACGAAACCGGCGAAACAGGTAAAGTGATCGGGATCGATTTTACAGAGGCCATGATTGAAAAAGCCAGGGCCAACGCCGAGAAGCGTGGGTTCAATAATGTGGAATTCCGTCAGGGGGATATTGAAAAGATGCCCTTGACCTCCAATGTGGCTGATGTAGTAGTGAGCAATTGTGTGCTCAATTTGGTGCCAAATAAACGCAATGTATTCAAAGAGATCATGCGTGTGTTAAAGCCGGGTGGGCATTTCAGCATTTCTGATGTGGTGCTGGTGGGACACTTGCCCGACAAATTAAAGAACGTTGCAGAACTATACGCAGGCTGTGTTTCGGGTGCCATTCAAAAAAGCGACTACCTGAAACTCATAGAAGAAACAGGGTTTACAAACATTGCCATTCAAAAGGAAAAGGTGATCACCATCCCCGATGAGATTTTAAAAGAGTACGTAAGTGCCGAAGAGATCACTGAATTCACGAAGTCAGGCCTTGGCATTTACAGCATCACTGTATTTGCGCAAAAAAGCAAGGCCTGTAAACCGGGTGGAGGGTGTTGTTAAAAGATAAGTAGGATGAAGAAAGAGATTCATGATTATTGTACAGCTCGCATCAGCGAATTTGAAAGCATTCCTGCCGAGCGTAAAAGTGTATTGGAAAAGATAAGCGCCTATGTGGCCGGCAAACGTGAAGCGCAACAGCCTGTGCATTTGGTTTACATATGTACGCACAACTCGCGCCGAAGTCATTTTGGGCAAGTGTGGGCAAAAGTGGCCGCTGAATTTTATGGGATCACAGCCGTGCACACATACTCAGGTGGTACAGAGGCTACAGCCTTCAATCCGAACGCCATTCATGCATTGCGGCGTGCAGTTTTTG
>DAISHL010000253.1:0-3829 GCA_036822555.1 Bacteroidota bacterium
TTGCTGAAATGCAAAAGTTCTTTGGTGAGAATTATCAGAAGATCGGTGCCTTTATCGGGAAGAATAAGATCGAGATGCAAGGAGCGCCTGCCGCTATCTATTTTAAATTCGATGAGGAAAAGGGAGAATCTGATTTCGCAGCTGTATTTGGTGTGAAAGGAAAAATAGAAACAAAGGAGTTTGATGTATTTCAAGTGCCTGCCTCAAAGGTACTGCTGATCGAGTATTATGGAGCTTATGATAAATCTGCGAACGCACATTATGCCATGGATGCTTACATGAAAGAAAAAGGGCTAACTCAGTCTTTTGTGATCGAGGAGTATGTAACAGATCCGATGATGGAGAAGGATACAGCCAAATGGTTAACGAATATCTATTACGTACTAAATAAGTAATACGTGTAAAGAGTAATTAAACTAAAAAGTCCCGCTTAGGCGGGACTTTTTTATTGATCTTATTTTTTTTTGGTTAAGCTTGTTCTACTCCTGAATCAGGGATCAACATTCCGTCAACCAACACACGTCCGCAATGTTCGCAAACGATGATCTTTTTATTTGTTCTGATATCTAACTGACGTTGAGGCGGGATCTTGTTGAAACATCCACCGCAGGCGTCACGTTCAACAGCAACAACTGCAAGTCCGTTACGTGTATTTGAGCGGATACGTTTGTAAGCGTTCAATAATCTGTCTTCGATAGCTGCAGACGCTGATTCGCTTTCCTTCAATAATTGTTGTTCTTCTTTTTCAGTCTCAGCAATGATCTCATCCAACTCACTTTTCTTCACTTTAAGATCTTTTTGTCTTTCTTCAAACTCGATTTTGCTTTTATCTAGCAATTCAGTTTTGATGGCAATACCTGCTTTGGCTTCTTTAATGCGCTTTTCAGCCAATTGGATCTCCAGGTTCTGGAATTCGATCTCCTTTGTAATGGCATCGTATTCACGGTTGTTACGAACCTTATTTTGCTGAGCTTCGTATTTCTTAATGTTTGATTGAAAATCCTTGATCGACTGTTTCTTTTCGTTCAATTGATTCTCAAGTTCATTCAACTCATCCTGTAAATTCTCAACGCGTGTTTGAAGGCCGGCAACGGTATCTTCAAGATCACTCACTTCCAATGGTAACTCACCTCTGATGGTACGTAAACGATCAATTTTACTATCAATTAATTGTAACGAGTAAAGTGATTTTAATTTTCCTTCTACAGAAGCGTCAATTTTTTCTTTGATTTTTGCGCACATATCTTAAAAATAATTTATCGGATTAGTATTGGTTTTCGATAAATGGATTGCGAATTTAGGAAATTTATTTTGAATTATTTCATAAAATATTTCGGGCGTAAATTGCTCACTTTCATAGTGTCCGATATCCGCCAGCAATATTTTTCCTTCTGCGTCAAAATACTCATGGTATTTAAAATCTGAAGAAATGTAACTATCTGCATTTGAGTTAATTGCATTTTTCAGAAGAAATTGACCGCTACCACCACACACAGCTACCTTTTTGATTTGTTTGTTGGTTAAATGTGTGTGTTTCAGCGTCTTAAGATTAAATACCTGTTTTACATGGGTTAAAAAAGCTTTTTCA
The DNA here is from genome assembly GCA_036822555.1 of Bacteroidota bacterium. GTDB lineage: Bacteria > Bacteroidota > Bacteroidia > B-17B0 > Aurantibacillaceae > Aurantibacillus. The sequence continues at coordinate 1,589 of DAISHL010000253.1, forward strand.
TCCATTGGGGCTTCAAATTCTCCAATGAGACCGCTGCCAATGTTTGGATGCACATTCAGCAAAGGATAAATGTCATAGGCCACCTCCTCATAAGGGTGATTTTCCAGAAGTGCTTTAAGTATAGTTCCTTGTTTGTGTTTCTCAAAAATGCTCTCTACCCGTACCTCTTTTTCTGTACTAAGCTTATTGGGTTCCCCTAAAAAAGGATTGGCTTGGTCATTTCCTCTGAATGTGCCTATTCCTTGGGTATTAAAGCTGCAACTATCGTAATTGCCAATATGACCAGCGCCGGCATCCAACACAGCAGTTCTTACCTGTTCTGCATGTGTTTCGGGAACAAAGAACACGATCTTTCTTAGGTGTCCTGATTTGGGGGCAAGGATCCGCTGATTCTTCAACCCAAGTTTATCTGCAATTTTTTTATTGACGCCTGCAACCACATTGTCAATGTTCGTATGACAGGCATAGATCGCAACGTTATTTTGAATGGCTTTGATCACCGTACGTTCAACATAATTGTTGCCGTTTAGGCGTTTCAATCCTTTGAAAACAACCGGGTGGTGAGCAATAATGAGGTTGCATTTAAGTTCAATGGCCTCTGCGATCACATCCTCTGTGCAATCCAGACTAAATAAAACCCCGGTGCATTCTTCTGTATGTGATCCTGTGATCAGTCCTGCATTGTCATAGTCTTCCTGAAGATCAACAGGGGCAAATGTTTCAATATGTCCGATTATTTCTTTGATCGCTGGCATAGATCAATTGATGCTATATAATTTTTTTTTCCACTTCATCGCGTTTCTTTTTCGCCTCTTCGATCTCCTTTTTCTTTTTCTCCTGATCGCTTTCGTTTTCTTTAATATCTTTTTCAGCGCGCTCCGTCTTCTTTGAATAATCCTCAATGTCGTTCTTCAGATCCTTTTGTTCTTTTTCAAGATCCTTTAACTGGTCATTAAGTTTGTCATAGATCTTCTGAGATGATTTCGCCTGCTCACTCACCGCTCCGGCACTGGCATCCACTACTTTCTTCTGAACTTCAACCTCTGCTTTTTTCTTTTTTATTTCTGCTTCCTTGGTTATAAGTTCCTTTTCTGCTTTGGCTTTCTTTGAATTGTAATTCACTATATCATCCTGCAATTCGGTTTTTTTACGCTCAAGGTCTTTTAATTTATTCTCTTGTTTTTCCAATTCTTCTTTTGCCTCCTTGAGTTGTTCTTCAATTGGTGCTTTGCTCATTTTCAGGGCAAAGTCCTTGCTCATGTTCTCTACATATTTAAACTTGTCAGAATTATCATTTGATCTCAGATAAGCGCCTCCAAGATCAACGGCAGTACTCATTTTAATGGTACGTGCCTTTTTGTTCTCCTCAAATTTTGTATAGAAATCAACCGGATTATTGCCCCAATCTTTGATCAGGATATTATCTCCAAAAACTTCGTTATCATCTTCTTTTAACTTTTCGTATTTCAGATCCTTCAATACCTTTTTCCATTCTTTGATCACATCGTCAAGCTTTGCCTCATATATTGTGGTTACAGCCGCATTTTGTGATCCGGTACTGAATTTTTCAGAGGACTCACTCACACTTATCTTTTGTGCAAAGCCCAATGAAACAAATGATGTTGAAAGGAATAAAAGTGTTTTTTTCATATCCATGTGAATTTATTCAAGATCCCAAACACTTCTGCGTTTGCGGTATTGAAAGGGTTTAAAATAATTTTTGTTCTCTAAGATGAACGCCATGATGAAGTATATGATCACGGGGCTGCCAAAGGTAAAGAAAGAGAGATAGATAAAATACATTCGGACGGTTGTGGTCTTGATGCCTAGTTTTTTTCCCCACCATTCACAAACCCCAAAGGCCTTGTGTTCGAACCACTGAATGATCTCCTTAATCATATAACAAATATAAAATTAATTAGGGTCTTTTAAAACCTTTACTCCAATTGCGCAGCTCAGGCAGCGTTTTTTAACACAATAGGTGTCGTGCAGATGGATCATTCCCTGACTTTCAATGGCATTTAATTTTACGTTTCCTTGTTTAGGAAATAATTTTGTCTTGGCATTCAATTCAAATTCACATTCTTCCAACAACTGAATGGCCAGGTCTTCAAAGAGAGGTTTGTTTAATTTCCTGCCATAGAAATAAAGAAAATAGCTGAAGGTATTCACCAAAAGCGATTGTTTAGAACTTGCTCCCATGTTAAGATCCATTGAAGTGCTTTGGCCATCCGTTTTATA
>DAISHL010000254.1:0-3829 GCA_036822555.1 Bacteroidota bacterium
ACGTAACTCAATGCCAGCAAGGCAGGGGAGAGCAAGGTATGAATTAAACCAGCAGCGCATAAAAACAAATTGGAGTGTTAAGCGGACAAGACAAAACCTTTGAAAGCGCAGTGACAAAACTGATGTTCCTGTTGGGACAAGAACTACCACCGCAAAAACTTAAGAAATTATTAGAAACAAACCTTAGAGGTGAAATAAGCATCAATTAGTAAAATGAAAATTTGTAAGAATATTTTAGAAACCATTGGAAATACACCATTGGTGAAATTGAACAAGATCGTGAAGGCCCTGCCTTGCGATGTGTATGCAAAAGTTGAAACCTTTAATCCAGGGAATTCCATCAAGGACCGCATGGCATTAAAGATGATAGAAGATGCAGAAAAGGATGGGCGTTTAAAACCGGGCGGAACCATCATTGAAGGAACAAGTGGTAATACAGGTATGGGGCTTGCCATTGCAGCAGTGATCAAAGGATACAAATGTATCTTTACTACAACGGATAAACAGAGTAAAGAAAAAGTGGATGCCTTGCGTGCCTTTGGTGCAGAGGTTATTGTTTGCCCAACAGATGTTGATCCTGAAGATCCGCGTTCGTATTATTCTGTATCCTCTCGTTTGGTAAATGAGATCCCGAATGCATGGAAACCCAATCAGTACGACAATCCAAGTAACTCTGTTGCGCATTATGAACAAACAGGACCTGAGATCTGGGATCAAACAGATGGCAAAGTGACCCACCTAGTTGTTGGTGTTGGTACAGGCGGTTCAATTTGTGGTACCGGAAAATACCTGAAAGAAAAAAATCCGAACATCAAAGTATTAGGAATTGACACCTATGGTTCTGTATTCAAAAAATATAAGGAGACTGGTATATTCGATAAGAACGAGATCTATCCATACATCACAGAAGGTATTGGTGAAGATTTCCTGCCACAGAATGTTGACTTTAACATCATTGATCATTTTGAAAAAGTAACAGACAGGGATGCGGCCATCATGACCCGTCGTATTCCGCGTGAGGAAGGCATCTTTGTTGGTAACAGTGCTGGTTCAGCATTGGCAGGTCTTGTTCAAATGAAACACATGTTCAAAAAAGGCGATGTGGTGGTGAGCATTTTCCATGACCATGGTACACGTTATCTTGGAAAGATGTTCAATGACGATTGGATGCGTGATCGTAATTTCCTTGAGGTTCTTAAACCTAAAGCCATTGACCTTATTGCAAATCACAAGAATCAGAAATTACTGACCATTGATGCCTCTGCTACAGTTAACGATGCTTTGGCCATCCTGAGCAAGTATAATATTTCTCAATTGCCGGTTACAGAAAATGGCAATTTCATTGGTTCATTGAATGACAACTACTTATTCAATAAATTGATCGAGAATAGCGATATTAAGAAAGAAGTGGTAAAGAAAGCCATGCAACCTGCATTCCCATTGGTAGGAGAACAAACCCCAATTGAGGAAGTGAGTAAGTTGATCACTAAAGATAACAACGCAGTATTGTTGCGTGATCTTGGTGGTAATTATCACATCATTACCAAACACGACATTATTGAGGCTGTAGCTAAAATGAATAATTAATTTGTTAATTAGTTCAAACGGTAGTTACAAATGATGAATTATTTAATAGCTTAGACCAACTAAAACCTAACAAAAACATGAAAAGAATTCTGGTATCTATTTCAGCATTGTTCATTAGCGGATTTTTGCTGGCACAAACGCAAAAGCGTCCTGATAACTGGTTCAATCTTGATCCCACAAACGATAAAGTAAATGGAGTAAGTACAGAACGTACCTACAATGAGTTATTGAAGGACCGCAAGCCGGTGCCGGTGATCGTAGCAGTGCTCGATAGCGGTGTTGATTATTACCATGAAGACCTGAAAGATGTGATGTGGACCAATCCGGGTGAAATACCTGGAAATGGAATTGATGATGATAAGAATGGATACATTGATGATATTCACGGATGGAGTTTTCTTGGAGGTAAAGACGGTAAGAACGTTGATGCCGATAATCTGGAAATGACACGTTTATACAGGAAGCTAAAACCAAAGTACGAAGGAAAGACCAAGGAAGACTTCAAATCAAAGGAAGAAAAGGCGGAATATGAATTGTACCAACAGGTGAAAAAAGACATGGATGATACCAAGTCAAAATACGAGCCTGCATATAACCAGCTTAAATTCATGAAAGAAGGTCTTGCAAAGATCGAAGCAGACATCAAAGCTCAGCAAGGTGTTACAGATATCAAGCTTGAGAACCTTGAGAAATATACCCCTGAAGACAAAGGTGCAAAACAAACTAAAGCAATTCTTGTAATGTCTATGAAACAAGGGAAAACCACTTTCCCTGATTTCAAAGAACAGATCGAGGAAGGGTATGAGCAAATGAGTACCATGGTAGAAGTTGGTTTGAATCCTGATGTTGATCCTCGTGCCATCGTTGGAGATAATTATAATGATCCATACGAGAAATACTATGGCAATGCCGATTGCAAAGGACCACACAGTTTCCACGGTACGCACGTAGCCGGTATCATTGCTGCTGCGCGTAACAATGGTAAAGGTATGGATGGTGTTGCTGCCGATGTAAAGATCATGGCAGTACGTTGTGTGCCAAATGGGGATGAGCGTGACAAGGATATTGCCAACGCGATCATTTATGCCGTTGATAATGGTGCCAAGATCCTGAACATGAGTTTCGGTAAGAAATACTCTTGGAACAAAAAGGTAGTGGACGATGCAGTAAAATATGCACAATCAAAAGGAGTATTGTTGATGCATGCTGCAGGTAACGATCATTTGAATATTGATGAGATCACACATTATCCAACTGCTAAATATGAAGGTAAAGGATATGCAACCAACATGATCACTATTGGAGCTTTGAGCTGGAAACCGGATTCAAAGATCGCAGCACCATTTACAAATTACGGTAAGAAATCGATCGATCTTTTTGCTCCGGGTGTGGATATTTATTCAACGGCTCCTGAGCAACAATATAAGGATGCAAGTGGAACAAGTATGGCAACTCCTGTTGCCGCCGGTGTTGCTGCCGTGCTTAAGTCGTATTACCCAAGCTTAACTCCTGAGCAGATCAAAACGATCCTTATCAAGAGTTCATTGAAGACCTATAAGGGTAAAAAGGTAATTAAACCAGGAAGTAAAAAAGGTGAAAAGGACCGTTACGTGAAGTTCGAGCAATTGGGCAAGAATGGCGGTATAGTAAATCTATACGAAGCAGTTAAAATGGCCGAGAAGTATACCAAGAAAGTTAAAATGTAAATGTAAAGAATAGCACTATTAACAAAAAAGTCCCGCTTATTGCGGGACTTTTTTGTTATTAAATTATAATAATCTTAAAATGAAAATGTATACGATTGAACTTCTAGGTTTCCGGGAATTCCTGAAAACTTATTTAAACTAGATTTATTCTGAATTTTTGTTGGATTCAGAATTCTTTTTTGGTTTTTTAAAAAATGTAACATCAATCGAATTGCCTGCTTGTTTTGTTTCATCATCGATTTTTACGGCTTTGATGCCTACCTTTTCAAATGCTGATATCCACTCTGCAATATCTTCGGAATATCGCTAACCTGGTTTTTTAGGCTGCGCATTTTGATCCTTATTTTCCATTTATGATCTTTACCGATTTCGTGTTTAATGGTTCTGTTTATTATTGAAAGTAGTTTTTAAGTTTTTTTGGGCTTCTTTAAAAAGGTTACTTCTATAGTGTTGTCTGGTAACTGCTGATCGGTCTGAGGCATTGGTTGCGCCTTTATGCCTACATTTTCGAACTCTGATGTAATGTGTGACATCGC
>DAISHL010000255.1:0-3822 GCA_036822555.1 Bacteroidota bacterium
CCTTATGAAATAAATAGACAAGACAAAGGAGGTAGAATTTTCATGGTTTCTGAAATTGGTTTTGATTTTGTGCTTACGTCCATCTTGCGCGTTGTAACCTCTTCACTTTTACTCATGTGATTGAAGTCATGACGCATTTTTTTTAGTTCCTCATTATTTGTGAGGATTATAAATAGGATAATAAATAGTTTCATTTCAGAATGTTCAATCTATTGCGCATGTAGCTGTCTGCAATCAGAGCCTCTTTTTGTGAATTAGGGATACGTATGCGCTCTTCCATGATATGAGTGGCCTTCTATTTTTTGATCTTATTGAAAAGTGAACGGTAATAGATATAAGCAACGTAAACTCCTAATCTTGCCTTTTTAGGTAACATTTTAATGCCTGTTAATCCCATGTCAAAATCTGCTTCAATATCCTTCTCAATTGCAGCTTTGGTCTCCTCGTTCAACTCTTCCATATTCACATTTGGGAAGTAAATGCGCCCCATCCCAACATAATCTGCATTCAGATCTCTTAAGAAATTGATCTTCTGGAAAGCCGAGCCCAAGGACATGGCATATGGTTTTAATTTTGTATATACCTCATTATTTCCTTCAGTAAATACACGTAAACACATCAAACCAACCACTTCAGCACTTCCTAAAATGTATTGCTTATATCCTTCTTCTGTATAGTTCTTTTTGTCGAGGTCCATTTCCATGCTCTTCAAAAAGGTTTCTATAAGTTCGTGTTCAATGTTATATGTACGAACCACTTCCTGAAAGCTGTTCAGGATCGGGTTCAAACTAATTCCGCGTTCAATACTTAAATAGGTCTCTTTTTTAAATTCTTCCAATAAGATCGATTTGTTAAAATCATGGAAAGAATCTACGATCTCATCAGCAAAACGAACAAAGCCATAAATGCCATAAATGGGTGCATGAAAATCCTTGTTCAAAAACTGGATCCCCAGACTAAACGAAGTGCTATACTGGCGGGTAACCATTTTGCTGGCTTTTTTACTTACTGTATCAAACAATGCTTTCATGTTGGTTAAGGTTTATAATACTTATTAAACAATCAATTCCCGAAATAGATTAAAATTTGTTCGGCCGCAAGTTTCCCCGAAATAAGGGCAGGCGGAACTCCGGGTCCGGGTACTGTCAATTGTCCTGTATAAAAGAGATTTTTCACTTTTTTGCTTTTAATGCTCGGTTTCAAATGTGCGGTTTGCATGAGTGTGTTCGCAAGGCCATAGGCATTGCCTTTAAAGGCATTGTAGTCACTTATGAAATTGCTTGGCGCATAGCTTTTAAAGTGTACCATGTTCTCTGAAACATCAAACCCGGTTTTTGCTTTTATTCGCTCATTCACGATCTTGAAGTACCTGGCTCTGATCTCTTCGGTGTCCTGCAACCCCGGGGCTACGGGAATCAATATGAATAAGTTCTCATGGTTGGCTGGTGCCACGCTTGGGTCGGTCTTGCTTGGGCAGCATAAATAAAACAATGGCTTGTGCGGCCATTTAGGATTAGAGTAGATCTCATGAGAATGTATCGCAAAATCCTCATCAAAGAACAGGTTGTGGTGCAGCAGATTATTGAGCTTGCCCTTAACCCCCTCATAATAGATCAAACAACTAGGGGCCATTTTGCGTGATTCCCAATAGTTGGAAGTATACTGTCGGTGCTGTTCGTCCAGTAATTTTTGTTCTGTAAAATGGTAATCGGCGGAAGAGATAAGTGCATGAAAACTATTATAGGTTTTTCCAGCGGTGATGGTCTTTGCCAAATGTCCTTCAACATTGATCTTTTGGATGTCAATACCTTTTTCAAATTTCACTCCCAGCTCAAGAGCCAGTTGATACATACCTTCAGCGATCTTTTGCATACCTCCCATCGGGTACCAGGTACCAAGAGCCAGATCTGCATAGTTCATTAAGCTGTATAAGGCAGGGGTGTCTTCAGGTAAGGCACCTAAAAAGAGTACGGGGAATTCAAGAAGTTGGATCAGTTTTTCATTTTTAAATAGTTTTCGCACATGCGAGCTCATACTTTTAAAGACATCCAATTTGAATACACCGCTAATTAGCCTAACATCCATCAATTCAGACAGGTTCACGCCAGGTTTATATACCAGATCGTGAATGCCTACCTTGTATTTGTATTCAGCTTCCTTCAGGAATTTTTTCAGTTTTGGCGTACTGCCGGGTTCATGTGTTTCAAATAATGTATACAGGTCTTCAAGATTGGCCGGTATATCCATATGGTCTTCCGTAAAGAATACCCTGTAACCGGGAGACAGCCTCACCAATTGGTAATAGTCGGATACCTTTTTGCCAAAATCTGAGAAGAACTTCTCAAATACATCCGGCATCCAGTACCAACTAGGCACCATATCAACAACAAAGCCAACTTTGTGGAAGCTTCTTGAACGGCCACCCATCACATCGTGTTTCTCATACACAGTAACGTTGTATCCGGCTTTTGCAAGGTAACAGGCAGAGGATAAACCGCTGAAACCTGCTCCTATAATGGCTATATTTTTTTGTGACATAACTTAATATTGGAAGTTAAACAAAATAACTTTACTATTGTTTAAACCTTGTAAAAAACATTAAACAAATCGTAAACATAATTGGGACAGGGGTGGCTGGATTGGCTGCTGCAATAAGGCTTTCGCATGCCGGATATATGGTGAACATTTTTGAGAAGAATGCATATCCGGGCGGTAAATTGAGTGAAATGTGGCTGAATAATTACCGATTTGACAAAGGACCATCTTTATTTACCCTGCCAGAGCTGGTTGATGAATTAACACAATTGACCGGGTATCACGAACAATTCAAATACCATCAATAGGATACCATAACTCATTATTTTTATGAGGATGGCACCAGACTTCATGCCTTTGCAGATAAGATAAAGTTAGCCAATGAACTTGGTGATAAGCTTAAGGAAGATAAGAAAGCTGTGTTGAAACATCTGGAGAAAAGCAAGTTCTATTATGAGGTAACCAGCGATCTTTTTCTTCATCAATCACTTCATCGGTTAAAGAATTTTCTCAATTTCAAAACCTTCAGAGGGATAGTGAATTCTCCGCGATTAGGATTATTCAAGAGCATGCATGCTGCCAATGCGGAGGCGTTCAGGAATGAGAAAACAATACAATTGTTCAACAGATATGCCACTTACAATGGTTCAAATCCATACAAAGCGCCGGCATTAATGAATATTATCCATCATCTGGAGTTTGGTATCGGGGCTTATTTGCCGGAAAAGGGAATGCATCAGATCACTGAGCACTTGGTTGGAATGGCAAAACACACCGGTGTAAAATTTTATTTGAATAGTACGGTAGAAAAGGTGGTGCTTGAAAAGGAAAGAGTAAAAGGTGTGATGGCAAATGAGGTTTTTTATGCATCTGATATTGTAGTGAGTGATGTAGATATTCATTTCTTGTATAAACATTTATTGCCATCAGAGTATAAACCACATAAATTGCTGAGTCAGGAAAAATCGAGCAGTGCCTATGTGTTCTACTGGGGTATAAAAAAGGAGTTCAAAGAACTCGGCTTGCACAACATCCTTTTCTCTCAGGATTACAAAAAGGAGTTTGACAATTTGTTCAACACAGATGAACCGTTCAATGACCCAACCATTTATATCAACATAACTTCAAAGTTCTGTAAGGCAGATGCTCCCGACGGGTGCGAGAACTGGTTCGTCATGGTAAATGTTCCTCATAACAAAAAAGGTAGTGCTGTGTCCTATGCAAAGGAACTAAGGTCAAACGTGGTTCGTAAGATAAACCGCATTTTAAATACAGACATTGAATCCT
>DAISHL010000256.1:0-3790 GCA_036822555.1 Bacteroidota bacterium
CCAATCACATAGATCATCCCAGGCAAAGTGATAGATAAGTTCGCAAGCTTTGGCAAATTCAAATTTTTCAAACAATTCATCGGCTGATGAGATAGTTTGATCTAATCTAGTTAAAATCCAATTATCAATTGCGTTTAATTCATTTCTAGGTGCAAGATCGCCAGCGACAATGGCACCATTTAACATACCGAATCGAGTTGCATTCCAAAGTTTGGTGGCAAAGGAATGTATGGCATGAACGTACATAAAGCAGTGATCGGCAACAAAGAAAAAGAAAGCGGGATCACCATCCATTTTGTAAATGAAGAATATGATAAAGGACGTGTCTTACTTCAGGCAAAATGCAATATTTCTGAACAAGACACTCCTGAAACACTCGCTAAAAAGATCCATGATCTGGAATACGAATATTTCCCCAAGGCTATAGAAAAGCTGCTTTAGTTGGTTAATAACTCCAATTACAATTAACTATAATTTCATTTATCTTTAGGTTATATGTCTAAAAACAAAAAACCTAAAAAGTTCCTTTTCGAGGAGGTGCTTGCTTTTTTACAGCATAACTCAGAGAAGTCTTTTAACTATAAGCAAATTGGTGCTGCCATGGAGATCAACTCTGAAAGCGAGAGCCTACAATTGATTGAGACATTGCATGCTTTAAAACAGAACGGGTTTGTAATAGAAAAAGAGATAGGTAAATTCACGAACAAACAAACAAAGAACTATTTAACCGGCACCATTGATTTCACATCTCAGGGCACTGCCTTTGTTGTGATCAATGAGCAGGATAACGACGTGTTCATTCCGTATAAAAAAACTAAGGATGCCTTGCAAGGAGATCTTGTTAAGATCGTGATCAGCAATAGAAAATCCGGTAAACGAAAAGAAGGGGAAGTTGTTGAAGTAATGCAGCGTTTAAAAACGCAATTTGTTGGCACCTTAAAACTTTCACAAAAATTTGCCTTTGTGATACCTGATAACACAAAGATCCATGTTGACTTTTTTGTGAATCTTACAAAGATCAAAGGAGCCAAGGATGGACAAAAAGTTCTTGTGAAATTTCTGGAATGGAAACAAGGCGATCAAAATCCTACCGGAGAAGTACTGGAAGTGTTCGGATATCCGGGCGAACACAAAACAGAAATGCATGCGATCATGGCTGAATACGGCCTTCCTGAAAAATTCTCAGATGAAGTGGAATACTATGCCCGTAAACTGAACCTGCAAATAGAACCTTCTGAGATCAAAAAACGCAGAGATTTCAGAGAGATCACCACCTTTACCATAGACCCATATGATGCCAAAGATTTTGATGATGCGCTTTCATTGTTAAAACTAGATAACGGGAATTGGGAAGTTGGCGTTCACATTGCAGATGTAACACATTACCTTAAACCAAATACAGTGCTGGATAAAGAAGCTGTCAACAGGGCAACTTCCGTTTATTTGGTTGACCGATGCATTCCAATGCTTCCTGAAGTACTGAGTAATTTTGTATGCTCTTTAAGACCGAAAGAAGAGAAATACACCTTTAGTGCTGTGTTTGAAATGACCAATGAAGGTAAGATCATGAATGAGTGGTTTGGTAAAACCATTATCAATAGCAACAGGCGCTTTACATACGAAGAGGTTCAAGAGATCATTGAAGGCAAAGAAGTAGATTACCGTGAGGAAATAATGGTACTTGACAGACTGGCCAAGATCTTGCGTAAGGAACGAACAGAAAAAGGATCCATTTTCTTTGACAAGGCGGAAGTAAAGTTCAAACTTGATGAAGAAGGCAAGCCGCTGGGTGTTTTCTTTAAGACACAGAAAGATGCACACAAACTGATCGAAGATTTCATGTTACTCGCAAATAGAAAAGTTGCAGAATACCTTGGCAAACCTAAAGATGGCGAGAACAACAACAAGCCTAGCCAAAACAATAAAAAAGACAACAATCCAAAGAACCTGTGTATCTATCGTATACATGATGCGCCAAACGATGATAAGTTGATGCAGTTGAGCAGCTTTGTCTCAAAATTCGGTTATAAAATGAACCTGGCCAACAAACAGAAATCTGTTGACAGTATCAACCAATTACTCAAGGATGTAAAGAACAAAAAAGAACAAAGCATCATTGAATTGCTTGCTGTGAGGAGTATGCCAAAAGCGATCTATACAACCGACAACGCCGGACATTATGGATTAGGGTTTGAATACTACACCCATTTTACCTCACCGATCAGACGATATCCTGATGTATTGGTGCATCGATTGCTTGAAGCCAGATTGCACGGAGAAAACTATTCTAATCTTAAAGAACTTGAAAATCTTTGCAAACACAGCAGTGAGATGGAACGTATGGCAGCAGATGCCGAGCGCGCTTCTATAAAGTTCAAGCAGGTTGAATTCATGCAGGATAAGATAGGCCAGGAATTTGCAGGTGTTATCAGTGGTGTTACAGAATGGGGTATATATGTTGAGATCATTGAGAATAAATGCGAAGGAATGATCAGGAGTCGTGATCTCAAAGGAGATCAATTTCATTTTGATGAGGAAAATTTCAGATATGTTGGACGTAACACGGGTAAAATATATGCCCTTGGAGACACCGTGAATGTATTGGTGAAAGGCGCAGATCTCCTGAAGAAAACTTTGGATTACGAATTTGCAGAAGAAGAAAAGAAAAAACCTGTGGACCATAAACGCAGAAGAGGAAGGTAAACAATGAAAACAACGATCACACGCACACTCCTGCTCATTGCTCTGTTCTTACTGAACTTCAGCTATGGGCAAAAAATAACAACCGATCTTGAGTACCTAGTTCATGAACCTTTAAAAAAAGGTGAAAAAGCACCGGTGATCATAATGCTTCACGGCTACGGTAGCAATGAGGCCGACCTGTTCGAACTCTCCAAAACAATTGGAGATAAATTCTACGTGTTCTCATTAAGAGCCCCGTTCAAAGGCAAGGATGTAGGATATGCCTGGTATGATCTGAATTTTTTACCTAACAAACAATTGAGCTATAATTACGAACAACTTGGTGAAAGCAAAGCCAAGATACTTTCCTTCATCAGCAATGCCTGTAAGACATACAAGGCAGACAGTAATAGAGTGATATTGATGGGTTTCAGCCAGGGAGCCATAACAGCATATGATATTGCATTAACTAATCCGAAGAAAATAAAGGGTGTGATCGCATTAAGTGGCAGAATGCTGGAAGAAACAAAACAAGGACTTACTGATCAAAAGGAGGCTCAGAAATTAAAACTGTTCATTGGTCACGGGTACTCTGATAATATCATTGACATCAAAGAAGCTGAAAAAGCAAATGAATTCTTAACCTCAAAAGGTTTTAAGGAAGTAAGCTTTAAGCGTTACGAAATGCCTCACTCCATCAGTGGCGGTGAATTAAATGACATTAAAACTTGGCTCAAAAAATTCTCTGACCCATCCTCAAGTGGAAAAAAGTAGTATATAATTATTTTTTCATAACTTAGTTTAGCTAAAGTCATATGAAAAAAATCGCAATAGTTGCCACAGCCTTTGTAATATTACTTATCGTTCACAGTTGCAGAAATGATAAACATATTCCAGGTATTTGTTATAAAGAGAACATACAGCCTATATTGATCAGCAAGTGTGCGAATCCAGGCTGCCACAACCCAACGGATAAGGCCGGTGATTATAATTTCACTACTTATGAAGGCGTAATGGAAGCAGTGAAGGCCGGTAAAGCGAATCAAAGTGAACTCTATCAGAATATCAGAGGCAAGAGTCCTGAACAGACGCCAGAATCTCACACGAC
>DAISHL010000257.1:0-3773 GCA_036822555.1 Bacteroidota bacterium
GTATTTCATGCGTTCCACAGCGATCCTGTTCTCGCAACCTTCGAGCTCAACACGAAGATCTGAAAAGGCCTGGTTGGATTTTAACTCCGGATAACTTTCGCTGATCATTAACAGACGAGATAATGCTGAAGATACCTCCCCTTGTGCTTTCTTGTACTGAGCCATGTTCTCTTCATTGATGTTTGTTGGATCAATGGTTACCTGAGTAGCTTTAGCGCGCGCTGCAACTACTGCTTCAAGGGTTCCTTTTTCAAAATTAGCCTGGCCTTTAACGGTAGCCACAATATTTGGGATAAGGTCTGCACGGCGCTGGTACTGGCTTTCAACCTGCTGCCATTGAGATTTTACAGTTTCGTTTAGTTCAACTAACGTATTGCGTTTGTTGAAACCATACATCAAAAAGAAAGCGATAAAAACGCCAATAGCGCCAAGGGTGATAGCTCTTTTCATTTTTTAAATTTTTATCAAAATTAAGCAATTAAAGCATTCCAAAATGATGTTAATCATTTAAAACTAAAATACTTTAGCCTCTTTTTGTTTAATTAACGCCATTCAAAAGCTTTTCTTTATTATCCCAACTTTAAGTGGGTGTTATCAAATGAATTCAATTAAAGCATTTCTTGTTTATTTAATGGCTTTTGCCTCCTCAGCCATACATGCACAAAACATGATCAAAGAAAGCGATACCTTGGGCACAAAGGCCATATTGGTATTACACAACGTTTCTCAAGCCGAGTTATCACAAATTCAAATAATTGTGCAGGACATTCTAGAGATCACCGACGCCCTGTTTGTGAGCGCTAACCATGAAACACTCATACTTGACCTAGACCTTTCGCTGGGAAATAATCTGGTGCATTATGGTGATATCAGCAAACGCCTTAACTCTGTTTATCCACACCGCAATATCAAATTCAAGGACCCGAAAGCTTTCAATGAGATCATTTGAGTACCGGCAACGACAAAATGACCGTATTAAAATGATTGGAATGAAGCGTTTATTTTTACTTATTGTATTCAGTTTTTTTCTAATTGATTTACAAAGTCAAAACACTTATAGTTATACTTCGGGAAATAATTCAGTTACCATACCATGTGGTTTTACACACACTTTTATTGATGATGGAGGAACTGCAGCTGGCTACGGCGGGAATTTGAATTATACTGTAACATTTTTGCCTTCAACTCCTGGTCAATGTATTAAACTATCAATAACTACTTTTAGTGTCCACAGCAGTGAAACTTTTAGTATATATGATGGCCCGAATTCAAGTTCAAATCTTATCGGAACCTATAATTGACAGGGCTTAAATACTGCTAATGCTCCTCTTCCTGTAATAACAACTACAAGTGGTGCTTTAACATTTGTTTTTTCTTCGAATAACTCTAATAATACTGCAGGTTGGGTTGCCAATATAGAGTGTATAACCTGTTTAGGCCCTCAAATATCAATGAGTTCAGGTTCTCAAACCCTTACATGTGGTAATGTATACCAGTTTTTTGATTCTGGTGGTGCTGGAGCGAATTATTCGAACAACGAGAATATGACTCAAACCTTTTATCCTTCGACTCAGGGCTCGTGTATGAACATTGTGTTCCAGGGGATCAATACAGCGAACAATGATATTCTCTCCATTTACAACGGCACCAGTACAGCCGCACCTTTGATAGGTTCTTATGTGAACCAAACCTTGCCTCCGGCCTTTAACACCAGCGGTCCGGTCACCTTTCAATGGACCTCAAATGGTACAAATAATAGGGTAGGCTGGTATGCCCTGATCCAGTGTACCACCTGTCCTTCTACCAACATTCAAACCATTACGTGTGGGTCGCCTTTGAATTTTTATGACACAGGTGGGTCCGGTGGTAACTATGCCAACAATGAGAACTATACGGTTACGTTGGTACCAAGTACTTTGGGCCAGTGTATTGCCGTCAACTTTACCGCCTTTGCCACCAATAGCAGCAATGATATTTTATCGATCTACAATGGTGGTACCACTGCTTCCCCATTGATCGGAAGCTATTTCAATACTACCACGCCTCCTTCCTTTACCACCAGTGGTGGCGCTGTAACCTTTGTGTTTCAGTCGGACGGATCTGGAGTTGCTGCAGGATGGGGTGCCATTGCCTCTTGTGTGAATTGCTCTGTGACCAGCAACGTGTATCTTATGAATCCAACGGCCACCGTTAATATTGCCTGTCCATCCAACAACTTGTTTTACGACAGTGGCGGTGCAGGTGGTAATTATGGCAATAGCCAAAATCTGGTGAAAACCTTCTCTGTAGCATCAGGCAATTGCTTGTCTGTAACATTTGGTTCGGCCTTTTCCTTGGAGAATGGTTTCGATCGCTTAAGTGTATTCGATGGCCCAACCGGCGCTAGTCCGCTCATCGGGAACTATACGGGCAACACTAGTCCAGGTACGATTTCAAGCTCTGGCACTTCATTGACATTTTCTTTTACATCTGATGGGTCTGTAGTGCAGGCCGGATGGGAAGCCACAGTAACTTGTGTAGCGGCCTGCAGTGGAACTCCTAATGGAGGTTCGGCCGCAACTACCAGTTCGCCTTGTCCTTCCAGCGGATCTGTGGGAATAGTTGTTACAGGTGCCAGCAACAATTGCGGACTGACCTATCAATGGCAATCGGCAAGCAGCGCGAGCGGACCATGGAGTAACTTGGTTGGGGCCACCTCTCAAAGTGTTGCTGTGCCTACAAGTTCAACAACCTACTACAGACGCTTGACAAGTTGCGGTGCAAATTCAGGTGCAAGCAGCGCTGTGTTAGCATCCTTATCCAGTGTCACCTGCGTACCTGCTTATACTCCTTCTTCTATCACTTACAGTTTCTCTACCTTTTCTGGTAACCTCACGCCAACCACAGACGACGTATTATATAACAACATTGCCATGTTTGGCTTTGCTATATGCTATAATGGTGTTCAGTTCTTTGGGGGCTATATTGCCTCAAACTCTGCATTCGTGCTTGATGCAGTGCCATGTTATCCGAATATCCTTACGAATACCAATGCTGGCCCGGGTGTATATACCGGCTGGTCTATAAGTCAACCGGCACCTAACACATCGGAACCACCGCGCAATGCGATTTTAGCGCCTTGGCATGATACCTATCCGCCGGCAGGTGGCGTTATTCAATACACAACTGTAGGTACTGCTCCTAACCGTGTGTTCATTGCCTCATGGCAAAATGTTCCTCTGTTCTCATGCACAACGCTTACCAATACCAGTCAGGTGAAGATCTTTGAAGGATCGAACATCATTGAGATCCATGTTGGCAATAAACAGGTGGGTACCACTTTTAATGACGGGCAGGCTATCCTTGGTTTACACAATTATGATGGCACTGTTTACACCGGACCAGTGAATGCTACAACTCATAATGCAGCGCTTAGTCCTGCAACTAATCACTGGACCATGTCAAACACTGCATACAGATATACGCCAAACACCTGTGCTGCCGGTGGAAATTGTTGCTTGGTATTGCCGATCTCTCTTGTGAAATTCTATGGTGAGCGAAAAGAAAAAATAAATCATTTGTATTGGGAAACAAGTAGTGAAGAGAATGTGACTGCTTTTTACATGCAACGCAGTACAGATGCATTGAACTTTGAAACCATTGGAAAGATAGATCCTAAGAACACAGCCTCAACCTATGAATTCAAAGATCACAACTCAAAACCAGGCATTACGAATTATTATGTAACCCTCCCCCAAAATAGGACATATAATTAAACGACAAAAAAGTTTAAT
>DAISHL010000258.1:0-2192 GCA_036822555.1 Bacteroidota bacterium
GTACCGCGTATCATGCGGGTGGAGCCTGTCACAAATTCCGGACCAACAACGATCTCTACGGGATACTTGGCAACTTTGGCCACTTCACTTCCCGCATTACAGGTGATACATCCGGTGGTAATATTCTTTTCATTACATGCTTTTAAGGCGCCCACCACATAAGGTGTTGAGCCACTGGCAGCAATGCCTATCACCACATCGTTGCTGCTGATATTGAAATTTTGCAGATCTTTCCAACCTTGTGTGATATCATCTTCGGCGAATTCCACAGCTTTACGAATGGCCTCGTCACCACCGGCAATGATGCCGATCACACGGCCATGCTCAATGCCATAGGTGGGTGGACATTCACTCGCATCAACGATACCCAAACGACCGCTGGTTCCGGCACCCATATAGAACAATCGTCCACCATTGCTCATTTTTTCAGCAATGCAGGCAATAAGAGGTTCCATTTGTGGAATGGCCTTTTCCACTGCCAAAGGCACCGATCGATCTTCCTTGTTCATGTTGCTGAGCAATTCGTGAATGCTCATGTGTTCAAGATTGTCGTAATACGAATCAGATTCTGTGGTTTTTTGCATTACTTAGAAATTAAGGTTTTATAATCGCTCATGCTACGCGTGATCACTTCCAACGCTTCTTCTCTGCCATAAATGGCCGCTATTTCAACTTGGTTATGTGTTCCGGAGTCGGGCATGTTCTTATAGGTCAAAAAATAATGTTTCAATCGGTTAAGCAGTGCGGGTGGACATTCATTGATATCCTTCAATTTGCCATAGATCTCATCTTGTTTCATTACAGCAATGATCTTGTCATCGGCCTCTCCTTTATCGATCATCCTGAATCCCCCGATGGGTATGGCTTCCAGAATGATGTCGCCACTGGTGATATTGCGCTCTGTGATCACGCATACATCCAATGGATCACCATCGCCTTTGGCAACCGTACCTGAATACTTGCTTTGTGCATAGGCTGCTATCTGTTCACCGCAATAGGTTTGTGGAATAAAGCCATACAGAGCAGGAGGGATGTTGGAGAATTTTTGAGGACGATCTACTTTCCTGTAGCCGCTTTCTTTATCAATTTCGTATTTCACTGTATCTGTAGGTACCATTTCAATATAGGCGATCACCTGTTCGGGTGCATTCTTTCCTATTTGTATGCCGTGCCATGGATGTGGCTTGTAGGTTTGAAAGGTCATTACTTAAAGAATTTATTGAAGAAATAATAAAAGGCAATGATAAATCCAATGGAACAAAGCAGAATGATGATCGATTGGGTCATGCTTGGCAATTGGTTCCTGTGCTGCGCTGCTGTGGGCTGCTCTTTCATGAGCCGGTGTAAACCCAAACTGTCTTGCAGGTATTTTATCTCTGAATCATACGTGCAACCGGATGTGGTAATGTAGAAGTCCTCTTTTGCATTGCCAATGAATTTGCGGCTGCGGCTGCACCAATCCATGAAGCCATTGTTCAGTTGTTTGTAACGTGTATAAATGATCCATTCTTCACCGGGTTGAAAAGGAGAGGCACATTCATCGTTGCAATTGAACAACATGGTGAACTTATTGGTCAATGAACCTGTGTAGAGATCTTCAACCTCGAACACAGCAACACCCGGTTTGTTATCACAAGCAGCCACTGACAGAACCTTTCCTCTGAAGATCACTTCGTACTTATTGCATTCAGCCTTTGAGAACACGGTAACGGGACACTGACAGGCACTGATCTGAGAAGGAACAAGGATCCCTGAGAAAAAGAGTTGAATGAATAGGATTAATACGCGAATGATGTATTTCATAACTGGAGTAAAGGTATGTTTTATTGAGAATTGCCTTTGCTTTTTTTTAAACTGAAAAAAGCTTTATGTTAACATCAGGTGTTGTGTGTCGACTCACCCTTTTATTCCCTCTCTCGCCAGAGAGGGAGGTATAGGAACAAGGAAAACAGTAAGGTGCTTGACATATTGATCACTACAAAATTACCGTGCCTCCGTTTTTAAAAAGTCTTTGTGTCTCCGCCTCGGCGAAGTGACTAAATGATCTTTTTCAACTCATCCTTTTATTCTCTGTAACGCCAGAGAGGGAGGTAATAATTAGAGAAACCTCCGCGCCTCCGCGTTTAAAATTTCTTAGGAGCTAATTTGTTTTCTGATCTTAAAATTAAAATCCGTTGGCTTTTACAAAGGCC
>DAISHL010000258.1:2202-2898 GCA_036822555.1 Bacteroidota bacterium
TCCATCAACTCATGCATGTAAACATCGTCCTTTAAATAAGGCACGGTCTTTCTCAGATCTGTGTGAAGTTTTTCTACGGCAGCAGATGATCTTAATGGTCTTCTGAATTCGAGTGCCTGCGCAGCGTTCAGTAATTCAATGGCCAGCACTTTTTCGGTATTGTTGATCACCTGTAAACATTTGGTAGCAGCATTGGCACCCATGCTCACGTGATCTTCCTGACCGTTGCTGCTTACAATGCTATCTGCACTTGCAGGCGTACAAAGCTGTTTGCTCTGACTAACAATACTTGCAGCGGTATACTGAGGGATCATGAACCCTGAATTCAATCCTGCTTCTTTCACCAGGAATGGAGGCAAACCACGTTGTCCAGAAATGAGCAAATAGGTACTGCGCTCTGAGATACTTGCCAGTTCACTCATGGCAATGCATAAAAAATCAAGTGCTAATGCCAATGGCTGTCCATGAAAATTACCACCGCTCAATATCTCATCATTTTCAGGAAATATCGTTGGATTGTCAGTCACAGAGTTGATCTCTGTTTCTATCACACTGAGAACGTAATGCGTGGTATCCTTGCTTGCACCATGCACCTGCGGCACGCAACGGAAGGAGTAGGGGTCTTGCACCTGCGTTTTTTCCTTGGCAATGATCTCACTTCCTTTCAATAATTCCTGAAAAGCATCAGACGTTTGT
>DAISHL010000258.1:2908-3772 GCA_036822555.1 Bacteroidota bacterium
ATATGGACGAATGGTATGTAAGGATGTTTTAAATGGATCGATAAGTCCGTCAAAGCCTTCGAGCGAAATGGCAGCGATCTTATAAGCCTGTTTGTTCAATTGTAATGAACGGATGACACAATATACACCGTAAGCACTCATGAATTGTGTGCCGTTGAGCAATGCCAATCCTTCTTTACTGCTGAGATGTATCGGTTGCAAGTTCAGCAATTCCAATATCTCCGTGGCATCTTTGATCTCTCCCTTGTATTCTACTTTTCCAACACCTATGAGCGGCAGACATAAATGTGCCAATGGCGAAAGATCTCCGCTGGCACCAAGTGAGCCTTGTTCATATACCACAGGCCATACCTGCAAATTGATCAGATCTATCAAACGTTGCACGGTTGTTAACTGCACGCCGCTTTTGCCATACGACAATGATTGTACTTTTAAGAACAGCATGAGTTTAACAATGTCGCGGTGCACCGTATTCCCAAAACCGCAGGCATGACTTTTGATCAGGTTTTCCTGAAGTTTTTCAAGGTCATTGTCAGGGATGATTACATTGCATAAAGAGCCAAATCCTGTATTGATGCCATAAATTGGAGCATTGTGTTTCTTCAATTTATCTTCCAGGAATTTACGTCCTTTGATGATGGCTTCCTTTGCTTCAGAAGAAAGCACAACACGAGCATTGGCATCCTTTAAATAGGAGTACATGTCGGTGATGCTGAGTTTATTGGACGGAGAGATAATATGATTTGCCATAGGCTAAATACTGTACGTTATAGACGTGTTAATTTATAAATAAGGTCTTCTTTGATTAGTTTTAACTGTAATCAGCTTGAAACATCCTTGATGGAAAAAATTCAACTTGCCATT
>DAISHL010000259.1:0-3756 GCA_036822555.1 Bacteroidota bacterium
GCAATTGACCTTTTAAAGGAGAATCAAAGAACAGCTTTCGGTCTGTTCCATATAGAGGAATTATCACAAAAGGAGATTGCAGAGATCATGGAGCTTTCCCCTAAAGCTGTTGAATCTCTGATTCAAAGGGCAAAAGCGGTTTTAAGGGAAAAATTAGGAAATTATTATAAAAACCGAGGGGTTTAATGAAATATAACGTCTAATAGGTATACAATGGAAAAAGAAAAATGGCTAGATGAGGTTTTGGAGAGCACCAAAAGAATGCAAAGGGCGGAGCCTTCCCCATTCATTTTCGAGCAAATAATGGCCAAGATCAATAGTAAGAACTACCAGATGAAGTATAGTTCTGACCGGGATCCGTTAATGAGGTGGACACTGGCATGTACAGTGAGTGCCTTGTTAATGACAAATATAATGGTAGTGATGAAAGGTAAAATAGCTGGTGAAAAGACCAATACTTATGCTGCTGCAACGAGCTTGAATAATACAACACTTTATTTGTATTGAGTATGGAAAACAAAAGTATGAACGTATTAAAATGGAGCGTGGTTGTTCTGATCATTTTAAATGTTTTTTTATTATTCACGCTTTGGAGAAAGCCGTCATTTCAGCCGATGTCTCATGGGCCAAGGTAAGGTGGGCTGGCACAGATGATCATTAAGGAGCTCAATTTTAATCCTGAGCAGGTGTCGGAATTTGAAAAGCTGAAGACAGAGCATCATGATGGCATGACTAAGTTTATGGAAGAAGGCAAGAGAATAAGAGCACAGTATTTCGATCTTTTAAAATCAGAGAAGACTGAGACGAAGCTGAAAGACTCTCTTCAGGGGTTGATCGCAGTTAACCAACAAAACATTGAAGAATGGACATTTGATCACTTTACAAAAGTTAGAGCATTGTGCGATGATAAGCAAAAAATTAAATTCGATGAGATCATTGATGAGGTATTGAAACATATGAATGGTCCACGTCATGGTGGCACGACTCCACATCATTGACCTGGAATATAAACTACACACACATGAGAAAATTCATCTTAATCACGTCACTGGCCTTTGCAGGAAGCATGAAGGCACAGGTGGGTCCGGAAGTCACCTCCTGGATCATAAATGCAAATAACGCCACGGGTTATGGAGGTATTGTTACCAACGTTCAACAGGTGCAATACTCTAATTCAAATGTGTATGTAAGTGCCAGTTGTGTGCCAAGTTATTCTATTGGTCCGTGGACTGCAAATCCAAATACACCATCCAATCAAAATTTTGTTTATAAGATCACCCGCAACCCGCAACAGAACACAGGTGCGCCTACTACAGTAGGTATGGGACATATTGGGGTTTGGACCAATGGTGTTAGTATATTCAATGTGTCCGATGGTATGTCATACAATAATGCAGGTGTTTGGAACCGCAATGCCTATTTTTGGGAAGGTATCAGTTTTGATGACTGTCTCGGACACCCGGCACCCAATGGCGAATACCACCATCATGTGAGTCCACGTTGTTTATATGATATCACAGACAGTACAAAACATTCACCAATTATAGGTTACGCCTTTGACGGATTTCCGGTATATGGTGCCTGGGGATACACAAATACCAATGGAACAGGACCAATCAAGCGCATGCGTAGCAGTTATACAACCACTACAACATCAACGCGTGTCAATGGCCCATCTGTGAATTCACCCTACCCGGTTGGTTGTTTCATGGAAGATTATGTATTCTCTTCCGGCGCTGGTGATCTTGATTTCAGGAACGGCAGATTTTGTGTTACACCGGAATACCCTGGCGGCACCTATGCTTACTTTGTAACATTGGATGGCGATCTAAAACCTCAGTTCCCTTATACATTTTATAAAAGCTATTATGGTATTGTTCAGGCAGGCAATACAGGCCCAACCGGTGGACACAATACTGTTACTGAAAGTGTTACAACCTATACACCAACAACAGGTGTAAATGAAACTCAGGCCAAATTGAATTATCAGTTCTATCCAAACCCGGCCAATGAGGAATTAAATCTTGTACTGCTTAATGATCATTCTGAAACCTTTGAAATTAGCATTCAAGATGTAACCGGTAAAGTTGTATATACACAGAAAGATCTAAAGAGCAATGTAAAGGAAATGATCTCCTTGAGCACTTTAGGGCAAGGTGTATATTCTGTAAAGATCAGCAGTGCCAATGTGACACGCGTTGAAAAACTGATCATTAAAAGATAATTTGAAACATCATTAAAATAAAAAAGGGATCTGTGAGGATCCCTTTTTTTATGTTTGGTCACATTATTTTTTATAGATGAGGGCAACTGCGTAGGCGTTGGCTCCTTCTTCTTTACCAACATAGCCCAGCTTTTCGTTGGTAGTTGCTTTTATAGACACACAATCTTCCTCCACCTCTAGTATTGGGGCAAGTACCTTTTGCATGGCAGAAATATGCGGATTGATCTTTGGCGCTTCCAAGGCAAGGGTAGCATCAATATTCCCGATTGCATAGCCTTTTTCTTTTAACAGCCCCACCACAGCTTTCAATAATTTTTTGCTATCTGCGTTCTTATATTCCTGACTGGTGTTTGGAAAATGAAAACCAATGTCCCTCAAATTAGCAGCACCTAATAAGGCATCGCATATGGCATGCAGCAATACATCGGCATCACTATGTCCATCGCAACCCGAATGGTGCTGCAACTCAATGCCACCAAGCCACAATGGTCTGCCTTGTTTTAACTGATGTACATCGTATCCAAATCCTATTCTGAAATTCATCTTATTTTATATTACATTGTGTATCACCTTGCGAAAGATCAGTGCAATTCTTTTTTGCTTTTCGCTTGGTGTCTTCTATATAGCCTGCAGTATAGCTTCCGTTTGAGTTCTTGCATTCGCATACCCAATCCTTTTTACAGGAAATTAAGAAAACAACAAACAGGAGTATATATCGACTGAAACGCATCAAGCTTCAACTGCTTTAACTCCGGGTAAACTGCCTTGTTCAATATATTCAAGCAAAGCACCACCACCTGTGCTTACATAACTTACTTTGTCTGCAAGATTGTATTTGTTGATGGCAGCCACGCTATCGCCACCGCCTATGAGTGTAAAGGCACCGTTCTTGGTAGCTTCTACAATAGCCAATGCTGCTTGTTTTGTTCCATTCTCAAAATTGCTCATTTCAAACACACCCATTGGGCCGTTCCAAAGAATGGTTTTCGACTTCTGAATCACTTCGCTGTTCATCTTAACGGTTTCAGGACCTGCATCCAGTCCCATCCAGCCTTCCGGGATTGCGGTGATCTTACAGGTTTTTATATTCGCATCATTGGCAAAGTTATCTGCAATCACTGCGTCTGTTGGGATGTAAATGTTAACACCTTTTTCCTTTGCTTTGCTCAGCAGGTTTTTAGCGGTTTCCAGGCGATCATCTTCACATAAAGATTTTCCGATGTGCCCGCCCATGGCTTTCACAAAGGTAAAGGCCATGCCGCCGCCGATAAGGATGTTGTTGGCTTTGTTCATCAGCTGTTCAATGATCAGGATTTTATCACTCACCTTGGCGCCGCCGATAATGGCTGTAAAAGGCTTTTCGGCACCGTTCAGAACTTTATTGATGCTGGCCACTTCTCCGGCCATCACATAACCGAAGCAACGGTTTTCAGGGGTAAAGAATTTAGCGATTACAGCGGTTGAGGCGTGCGAGCGGTGCGCTGTTCCGAAAGCGTCGTTTACGTATACATCACCGTGTTTACTGAGTTTCT
>DAISHL010000260.1:0-3738 GCA_036822555.1 Bacteroidota bacterium
GTGCTGGCCCTGGGAAATCGTGCAGATGCCGTAACACTTCAAAAAAAAGATAAAAAATGCATCATTGAGGCTGAGTTTGATATTCGTTCCTATGCCCTTAATGATTTCTTTACATTAAATGAGCTTGACTATGACAAACACGTTCTTTTAAGAAGAGAAATTACACCCAAGGGCAAATCGCGCTCGTTCATAAACGACACACCTGTTAATCTCTCTACGGTAAAACAATTGGCAGATCAGCTCATTGACATACATTCACAACACCAAACATTATTGTTGAATCAATCGAAATTTCAATTACAGCTGGTTGATTCCTTTGCAGAAACAGTGGGCGATCTAGAGTCTTATAAAAAAGAGTTTACGCGCCTGTTAAATGGTAAACAAAGGCTGAATGAACTTGTTGATACTGAAAAACAGGCGAAAAAAGATCTTGATTATTTTCAATTCTTGTTCAACGAATTAAACGAGTTTGATATCGATGAGGAGCGATTCAAGGCTCTTGAGATCGAAAGCGAAACGCTTGAAAACTCAGAGTTCATAAAGTCATGTTTAAACAACTCCGCTGGCCTGCTTGGCGGAGGTGATGAAAATTTGTTATCAGGACTCTCCTCTATTAAACAGCAACTCTCAGGAATTGCAAAGTTCAACGCGTCATACAAAGGTCTCTTGGATAGAATAACCGCGTGTTATGTTGAATTAAAGGATGTTTTAGGTGAATTGGAGGGTGAAGATTCAAACCTGGTTTATGATCCTGCAAAACTGAACGAGGTCAATGAAAAAATTGACAAAATAAACCGTTTATTTAAAAAACACGGGGTTCTAACAGTTGTTTTATTGTTGAAAATAAAGGAGGATGGTGAGCAAAGATTGAATCAATACGGCAGCCTTGAAAACGATATTCAACAATTGCACAAAGAGCTTGATCTGTTGGAAAAAACCTGTCACAAAAAGGCTGTTGAAATAAGCAAAAAAAGAACAAAGGTTCTTCCTGACATTGAGAAAAAGATCCACTCTACCTTGAGCGAACTTTCAATGCCTAATGCGCGATTCAAGATCGATCTTGCTCAAAAAAGCGAACTTAACGCAAATGGTGTTGACGAAATTATGTTCCTGTTTTGTGCCAACAAGGGCGGCGAGTTCAAAGAGCTCCATAAGGTTGCCTCAGGTGGAGAAATGTCGCGTTTAATGCTTGCTTTAAAATCCTCATTGGCCGAAAAACGCTCATTGCCAACCATTATTTTCGATGAGATTGACACTGGCATTAGCGGGGACGTTGCAAACAAGATGGGTGTTATTTTTAATCATATGTCAAAGCATATGCAGGTGATCAGTATTACCCACCTTCCGCAAATTGCAAGTAAAGGAAATCACCATTTGTTTGTTTATAAGAATGATGATTCTGAAAGAACAAGATCCTTTATTAAGTCATTGACTAAAGAAGAGAGAATTGTAGAGATCGCCAAAATGCTTAGCACAGGCAAACCTACAGAATCTGCTATAAAAAATGCCAAAGACCTTTTGGGTTCAAACTGATCTTCGTTTTCAGGCTTTCAACAAGCATAAGTCGCTGTTCATCAGAACATTACAACAATACCAACTAATCTTTTTCTAATTAGTATATTTGTGCAACAAAAATCTAACTATGGCATATAACTTATTAAAAGGCAAGCGCGGAATTATTACCGGGGCTTTAGATGAAAACTCAATTGCTTGGAAAGTGGCATTAAAGGCACATGAAGAGGGCGCAACCTTTACGTTGACCAACGCTCCCATTGCTATGCGCATGGGCGTAATTAACAAGTTAGCTGAAGTAACCGGATCGAAGATCATTCCAGCTGATGCTACCAATGTTGATGACCTTACCAAATTGTATACCGAATCTATGGATGTATTAGGTGGTAAAATTGATTTTGTTTTACACTCCATTGGCATGAGCGTGAACATTCGCAAGAACATTCCGTATACTGAATTGAACTACGACTTTTTTAATAAAGGCATTGACGTTTCTGCAATGTCGTTTCATAAAATGTTGGCGGTGGCACATAAATTAGACGCATTAAATGAGCATGCTTCTGTAGTTGCTTTATCATACATTGCTGCGCAGCGAGCATATCCGTTTTATACCGATATGGCAGACATTAAGGCCATGCTAGAGAGTATTGCACGTACCTTTGGTTACCATTATGGGAAGCAAAAGAAAGTTCGTATCAATACGGTATCTCAGTCTCCTACAAAAACTACTGCCGGTAGTGGTATCAAAGGCTTTAATGAGTTCTATGAATTTGCGGACCAACAATCGCCATTAGGAAACGCAAGCGCTGATGATTGTGCGAACTATTGTATCAGTTTATTCAGCGATCTGACCAGAATGGTGACCATGCAAAACTTATTACATGATGGCGGATATTCTTCAACCGGTGTTAGCCAGGAACAACTGAATGCATTAATGAAGTAATTAGCGATCTATATTTTAAACACTAACGCAGGATCTTTGTCCTGCGTTTTGTGTTTATATACATTCCTTTCTAACCATAACAATCTATTACAATGTAACTTTACTCTTATGTGTAAATGTTCGCTGATTAGCCAGCTCCATTCCTTATTGTCATTTGACTGACAGAGGATGAATTCTGCTTCCTTTTCAAAGTATCAATTTTCACTTGGTGCTTTTTTTAAAAAACACCTATTGACCACGTTTTGCCATAACACGCGAAACAGGTTTCTTTTTAATTTGTAACTCACCATCGCTTTACAACCTTTTATTAATCTAATATGAGCCCAAATGTGCTCATTCCTCTTTAAAGATCTTAAATGCCGCTTAATAAACTGGAAGGTCTACTCGCTTTCATTTTTCCAAAATTGCGCCTTAAACCTACTTTTAAGCCATTAATTATACTACAGGCACCCAATTACAATTCAATACAATTAAATGGTTTATTATTGGCTCCTTTGTATCCAGGCATAGCATACGGCTTTGGTTAATAAGTTTTACTCCAATCGACCAACACATTTGTCGAGCTTTTTTAGTTTATGCTACTATTTTTAGTTTTTTAAGCTTGATTGGGTTTAACATTATTATTCAATTGATATATTCAATTTGATTAATCTGTCAATGCCCTGAATACAATGACTTAGTCCTTTTCATTTTTGTAATTCTATTGCAGAAGATCAATCCAAGGGTAAAAGGACTAACATAAAAATGGAAATTCCTTTAAGCAGATAAAAGCTAGAAAAATCAGCCAAGATCTAGAAGTAAAATAGCAATAGGGACATAAGAAAAAGACACTAAATTTATGCCGATGGAAAAGATGTTTCACGTGGAACACTAAGCTAAAAGTTACCATAAATAAAAAAGGCATCCCAGTACGGGATGCCTTCGCAATTAACTTTGTTCCTCTAGGCCTTTTTAAAGACGTATATAACGCTCGAATAGTCTGAGGGGCTCTTGGCCCTCATGTTAGAAATAAGACCCGTTAAAAAGGCGCTAACATAGTTGATCTTTCCTGTACGGTATTTCTCACTAAGCATACTTACATAGAAACTATCAAACTTCATGGGTAAGGATTCAATGTGTTTGAAGCCGGCTTTTTGTACCAATTCTACCATTGCTTTTTGATCAAAGTGATATAAATGTCGAGGAACATCATAAGCAGCCCAATGTTCCTGGTATACTTTAGCATCGTAGCTTTTATAATTGGGAGCAGCAATAATTAATGTTCCGTTTTGATTCAGTTTGGT
>DAISHL010000261.1:0-3729 GCA_036822555.1 Bacteroidota bacterium
GTTGTGTTGCAGGGGGAGCCTATTTACCTATCATGAGTGACGAAGCGATGATCGATGATAAAACTGGTACTAATTTCATTGCCGGAAGCTATCTTGTAAAGGCGGCTATTGGTGAGAATATTGATAATGAGACCCTGGGAGGTGCCACTACACATTGCGAGATCAGTGGTGTAACAGATTATAAATGTAAGGATGATACAGACTGCCTGAACAGGATACGCAATATCATGGGCAAGGTTGGAGATTATGAAAAAGCTGGATTTAACCGCGAATTACCGGCACAACCTAAAAAAGACCCAAAAGAGATCTATGGTATCATTCCTGATGCCCGTGATAAACAATTTGACATGCATGAGATCATCGAACGTTTGGTAGATAATAGCGAGTATGAAGAGTATAAGGAACTTTACGGACAATCGATCATCTGTGCCTATGCACGTATTGATGGGTGGGCCGTTGGAATCGTTGCCAATCAACGAAAGGTGGTAAAAAGTAAAAAAGGTGAAATGCAGTTTGGTGGCGTGATTTATAGCGACAGTGCTGATAAGGCGGCGCGTTTCATCATGAATTGCAATCAGAAGAAAATCCCATTGGTATTCTTACAGGATGCTACAGGATTTATGGTTGGATCGAGAAGCGAACACGGTGGTATCATAAAAGATGGGGCTAAACTGGTGAATGCCATGAGTAATTCTGTTGTGCCGAAGTTTACAGTAATTGTTGGCAACAGCTATGGTGCCGCAAATTACGCCATGTGTGGAAAGGCTTATGACCCTCGATTGATCGTTGGCTGGCCTACAGCTCAGGTTGCGGTTATGGGCGGGGCACAGGCTGCAAAAGTATTGGTTCAAATTGAAGTGGCATCTTTAAAGGCCAAAGGCGAAGAGATCACCCCTGAAAGGGAAGCTGAACTTTTCAATAAAATCAAAGACCGTTATGATTCACAAACTACGCCATATTACGCAGCATCTCGCTTGTGGCTCGATGCGATCATTGATCCGTTGGACACACGTAAGGTCATCAGTTTAGGTATTGAAATGGCAAACCATACCCCTATTACCAAATCTTATAATGTTGGTGTTTTACAAACATAACTTTGGAACCAGATTCAGCCATATTAAAAACAATAGAAACATCAGAATACAAAATGCACTTGTGTTCTGACAACATCGTGTATGTGACTTTTAAAAGGGTTCAGAGATAGATATAGGTTATCAGGAAAGATTACTGGAAGCATATTAAATATAACAGAAGGAAAAAAACATGCCTTTATTTTTGATGCTGAAGATGATGTTACTTTTACTAAAGAGGGGCGAGATAATGCTGTAAAAATGGAAAACAGATCACCTGTTGCAGCAACAGCGGTAATTGTAAATAGCGTTCCTTACACATTGATCGCTAATTTCTATTTAAAATTCAATAAGCCTAAGCACCCATACAAGGTTTTCAAAAACCGAAATGAGGCCCTTGCTTGGCTTAAAAGTCAAAAGATTGAAGGATACGTTGAGAAAAACGACTAGGTAAAACTCTAACGATTTTCAACTTAAGGAGTAAAGAGAATTAATTTCATTCGGATCTTGTTCTCATCTATCGAATAATTACCATAAAATTGGTATTTTATTTATTTATTATTTAATTTAGAGGCTCTTTAAAAACTTATTAAACCTCTATAACCTATGGCTTTTGACATTGAAATGATTAAGAAGGTTTACGCAAACATGCCGGCTCGTGTTGAAGCTGCGCGTAAAACCTTAGGTCGCCCATTAACTTTGGCTGAAAAGATCTTGTATGCGCACTTAGATGCTGCATTTGAAGTGAAGAACTATCAACGTGGAAAGGACTATGTTGATTTTAATCCTGACCGCGTAGCCATGCAGGATGCAACGGCTCAAATGGCCCTATTGCAGTTCATGCAGGCTGGTCGCCCTAAAGTTGCCGTTCCTTCTTCGGTGCATTGTGATCACTTGATCCAGGCTAAAGTTGGAGCAAAAGCCGATCTTGACAGAGCAAAAACAGAGAGTGAGGAAGTATTTAATTTCTTGGCATCTGTTTCAAATAAATATGGTATCGGATTCTGGAAACCAGGTGCGGGTATCATTCACCAGATCGTGTTAGAGAACTATGCATTCCCTGGTGGAATGATGATAGGTACCGATTCACATACTGTAAATGCAGGTGGATTAGGAATGATCGCTATTGGTGTTGGTGGTGCTGATGCATGCGACGTAATGGCCGGTTTACCATGGGAACTTAAAATGCCAAAATTAATTGGTATCAAATTAACAGGTAAACTGAACGGTTGGGCAAGTGCAAAAGATGTGATCCTGAAAGTTGCAGGTATTTTAACTGTAAAAGGTGGTACCGATAAGATCATTGAATATTTTGGAGAAGGTGCTGTAAGTTTATCATGTACCGGAAAAGGTACTATCTGTAACATGGGTGCTGAAGTTGGTGCAACTACTTCAACCTTCGGTTACGATGATTCAATGAGCCGTTACCTGAAGGCAACCGGACGTGCAGATGTAGCTGCATTGGCCGATGGAATCAAACAACATCTAACAGGTGATCCTGAAGTTTATGCTGATCCTGCAAAATATTTCGATGAAGTGATCGAGATCAACCTATCGGAATTGGAACCACATGTAAATGGTCCTTTTACTCCGGATCTTGCTACTCCTATCTCTAAATTAAAAGAAGAGGCGATCAAAAACGGATGGCCTTTGAAAGTAGAGGCAGGATTAATTGGTTCATGTACAAACTCATCGTACGAAGATATTGCCCGTGCTGTATCTATTGCTAAACAAGTAAAAGCAAAAGGATTAAAATCAAAGGCCGGATTCATGATCAATCCTGGTTCAGAGCAAATTCGTTACACGATTGAGCGTGACGGATTCCTGAATGTGTTTGACGAGTGCGGTGCTGTTGTATTTACAAGCGCATGCGGACCATGTATTGGTATGTGGGATCGTATGGGTGCTGAAAAGCAAGAGAAGAATACGATCGTACACTCTTTCAACCGTAACTTCGCAAAACGTGCCGATGGTAATCCAAACACCTATGCATTCGTAGCTTCACCGGAGATCGTTTCGGCTTTAGCTATTGCAGGTGATCTTGGATTCAACCCTATCACTGATACCTTAACCAACGAAAAAGGCGAAAAAGTAAAATTAGACGCGCCAGTTGGTGATGAATTACCAACTAAAGGATTTGCTGTGGAAGATGCCGGTTATCAGGCACCAGCATTAGACGGAAGCAATGTAAAAGTGTTGGTAGAACCAACTTCAAAACGTTTGCAATTGTTAGATCCATTTGCAGCATGGAATGGTGTTGATTTCAAAGGATTGAAATTATTGATCAAAGCAAAAGGTAAGTGTACAACTGACCATATCTCAATGGCTGGCCCATGGTTAAAGTTCCGTGGTCACTTGGACAACATCTCAAATAACATGTTAATTGGTGCTGTAAATGCATTCAATGATAAAACAGATTCAGTAAAGAATCAATTGACTGGAGCTTATGAAGGTGTGCCTGTAGTTCAACGTCAGTACAAGGCCAAAGGAATTGGTTCAATTGTAGTTGGTGATGAGAACTATGGTGAAGGAAGTTCACGTGAGCACGCGGCAATGGAGCCTCGTCACTTAGGCGTGAATGTGGTATTGGTGAAATCATTTGCCCGTATCCACGAAACTAACTTAAAGAAACAAGGTATGTTAGCATTAACATTTGCTA
>DAISHL010000262.1:0-3725 GCA_036822555.1 Bacteroidota bacterium
CATCTCCCTCGGTGGCCGGGTGGCCTGTAATTATCAACTTTGAATCATGATGGTTCTTGTATTCGGTGCTTAAATTATTAAGCAAGGTTTCATACCCTTTTTCCAAGATCCGTTCATTTTTATTGAAGAACACATGATATGTTCTGTCGTAGGAAACAACACTTTTCCCCTCTATAAAAACGCCTGAATCATAGGAGTCATCCCCAACGTCGGCATTTGCTAATTTTATATGGTATGTTTCATATGGAACAACTTTTTGTCGTATTTGCATGAGCTTGGTCTTGCCGTCGTATTCAATTCCAATATGTCCGTCAATGTTGGATACATAAAAAGTGGAGTTGTTAGGCCTGCTTTTATAGCTGCCTGATGAAGAACCATTATTAATGGTGTTTACCGAAACGGGAATGTTTGTGTTAGGCACCAGCGCTAGATTAGATGGTTTTTCTATACCGGGCCCATTGATCAGAAAAGCAAACACGTCGTTGTAGTTGCTTCCAACAAATTCATCGTATTCTTCTGAACCAAAAACGTAATTAAAACTTAAGGTGTCTGCTGTTGGCACCAGATCAAACTCCAGTACGCAGGCATCAAATGTTTTTTGGTTATCCACAAGAGCTTCCAAGCATGGCTCCCCCTCTGGTTTTTTAGCCCCTACTCTCTTTTCAGCGCGTGCATGTGTGTTGTTGCTCATAGATGGACTGGAGTTTTTGCTTGATAAGGCAATTACTCCCCCTGTTGACATTACTAAACCTTTTTTCATGCCCAAACGTGCTTTCGAATCTTCAAAAAAGCCAAAAGCCTCGTCACCAATTGTTTTCGTAATGCTATAGTTTTTAAGGACCACACCCTCTCCTATTAATGATTCCAGGAGCTGGGTTATGTTATTCTGTTTTTTATTAGGCGTGTAAACCTTAAAGTCGGCCACGTTTTGCGCCATAAATTGCAGTTGGCTTAATAATATTGTCAGAGTAATAAGTAATGTTTTGGTCATGTTGTTTTTTATTTAGATGTTGAGTTGTCCAAATTCCATAAAACAAAGCGCATTTTTTTCAATACGAGTGTTTGTGAACTTATTATTGTTCTCATTTGTCTATCTTTGTAACGTTAAAATGCAAAATAGTTACGATGTTATTGTGATTGGTGCGGGCCACGCCGGTTGTGAAGCCGCTGCAGCTGCTGCCAATATGGGTTCAAAGGTGTTGTTGTTAACCATGAACATGCAAACGATCGCTCAGATGAGTTGTAATCCTGCCATGGGCGGAATTGCCAAAGGTCAGATCGTGCGTGAGATAGACGCGCTTGGCGGTTATAGCGGGATTGTTTCTGATAAATCAGCCATTCAGTTCAGGATGCTTAATCGCAGTAAGGGCCCTGCAATGTGGAGTCCAAGAACTCAAAACGACAGAATGTTGTTTGCTGCTATTTGGAGAGAGATGCTGGAACAAACGCCAAATGTTGATTTTTGGCAAGACATGGCCCGGGAGTTGATTATTAGCAAGGATGGTAAGCGTGTAGAGGGCGTTGTAACCGGCATGGGAATAGAGTTTAAGGCCAAGTCGGTTGTCTTAACAAACGGTACTTTTTTAAATGGGATCATCCATATTGGTGAGAAGCAGATTGGTGGAGGGCGCATGGGTGAAAGCGCATCGTTTGGTATTACAGAGCAATTAGTAAAACTTGGATTCGAAGCCGGCCGCATGAAAACTGGCACACCACCAAGAATTGATGGCCGTACCCTTGATTATAACAAAATGGAGGTACAGGAGGGCGACGAGGTGATGGATAAATTCTCATACCTTCCAAACACATCCCCATTTTACAATAGCCATCATAACGAGGCAGGCATTAAGGAGGTTAAACGACAGATACCTTGTCATCTTACATATACCAACCAGAAAGTGCATGATATTCTGAAGACCGGTTTTGAAAAGTCACCAATGTTTCAAGGGCGTATTCAGGGTCTTGGTCCAAGATATTGTCCGAGCATTGAAGACAAGATTTATCGTTTTTCAGAAAGAGAACGTCATCAGATCTTTGTTGAGCCAGAAGGTTGGAACACGGTGGAGATCTATGTGAACGGCTTTAGCACATCTTTACCTCAAGATGTTCAAAATCAAGCAATTAGACTGATTCCTGGTTTTGAGAACTGTAAGATGTTCAGGCCAGGGTATGCGATCGAGTACGATTACTTCCCACCTACTCAATTGAATCTGACGCTTGAGACAAAATTGGTGGAGAATTTGTATTTCGCCGGACAGATCAACGGAACCACCGGATATGAGGAAGCGGCTTGTCAAGGCTTGATGGCGGGAATTAATGCTCATTTGAAGGTACATGAGCAGCCGGAATTTGTATTAAAAAGAAGTGAGGCCTATATTGGTGTGTTGATCGATGATCTTGTGACCAAGGGTACTGAAGAACCATACAGGATGTTCACTTCAAGAGCGGAATATCGTTTATTGTTAAGACAAGATAATGCCGATATTCGTTTGACACATCTTGGTTATAAAATTGGATCGGCAAAGAAGGATAGACTGAATAGGGTAAATTTAAAAATTGATAGCTATAAATCCATAATCAAACATATCAAGGAAACCAGTGTGTCACCGGAAACGATCAATCATTATTTGGAATCGGTTGGCTCTGCCCCTATTTCTCAAAAGATCAAGTATAATAATGTTTTGTCTCGACCAAATGTTGAGTTGCAGGATATGCGAAAGGCCGCCCTTGATCTTGACGGTTATTTGAATGAATTTGATCTAGAGACGATACTTCAAGCGGAGATTCTAATCAAATATGAAGGATACCTGCAAAAGGAACAGGAAAATGCTGATAAGTTGTTGAGGCTTGAAGAGGTTAAGTTAAATCCGGATTATAATTACGATGCCATAGCGTCTTTAAGTACCGAGGCCAGGGAAAAGCTTAAAAAGTTCAAACCATATTCTATTGGTCAGGCAAGCAGGATTTCTGGAGTGAGTCCCTCAGATATTTCCATATTATTAATACACATGGGAAAATAATGTTCCACGTGAAACATATTTTATGACAACACTAACAAATTGCCCCGTATGTGGGAATGGTTCTTTTGAACCTTTTCTTAAGTGTAAAGATTACACCGTAAGCCAAGAGACTTTTCATATCGTTTCTTGCAAAGCTTGTGGATTTATGTATACAAATCCTAGACCGTCTAATGATAAAATAGGCGACTACTATAAATCTGAGGAATATATTTCACACTCGAATACTAGCAAAGGCTTAATTAGCAAATTATATAAGATAGTTAGAAACTATACTCTTAAGGGAAAGTTAAGTTTGGTTGCCAAGCATTCACAGAAAGGCAATTTGCTTGACTATGGATGTGGTACCGGTATGTTCTTGTCTGTTGCAAAAAGTTCCACGTGGAACGTGTTTGGAATTGAGCCGGATAATGGTGCAAGAGAATTTGCTACAAAAGAGAATGGATTAACGGTTTACCCTGATCTTGGAACTGCACATAAATTTTGGGAAGCTACCCAGTTTAATTGTATAACACTTTGGCATGTGCTGGAGCATGTGACGGAAATTAACGATACGCTTACTTGGTTCAACACCAAACTGAATCAAAACGGAACATTAATTATTGCGGCTCCCAATTATAAAAGCTACGATGCTAAAGTATACCAGGAACATTGGGCGGCTTATGATGATCCTCGACATTTATATCACTTTGATCAGAAAGCAAAGGT
>DAISHL010000263.1:0-3724 GCA_036822555.1 Bacteroidota bacterium
GCGTTATTACTATTCGTCATCATGGCGGCGGTCATAAACAACATTATCGAGTGATTGATTTCAAACGAAATAAAGATGGTATCCCTGCAAAAGTAGAGCATATTGAATACGATCCAAATAGAACTGCAAATATTGCACTTCTTTTATATGCAGATGGTGAGAGAAGATACATCATCGCTCCCAAAGGTGTAGCTGTCGGTGCTGAATTAATTAGCGGCTCTGAAGCCCCTGTTAAAAATGGTAATGCAATGCCATTAAGAAATATACCTGTTGGAAGCACAATTCATTGTATCGAACTACAACCGGGTAAAGGCGCACAAATGGCGCGTTCTGCCGGAACTTCTGTACAACTTTTAGCAAGAGAAGGTACATATGCTCAGTTAAGACTTCGCTCAGGCGAAGTAAGGAAAGTACATGTAGATTGCAAAGCAACTTTAGGTGAAGTCGGTAACGAAGAACATTCTCTTAGGTCTATCGGTAAAGCCGGTGCTATGAGATGGAGAGGCGTTAGACCAACAGTGCGCGGTGTGGTTATGAACCCTGTCGATCACCCTCATGGTGGTGGTGAAGGAAAAACTGCGGCTGGTATGCATCCAGTAAGCCCTTGGGGAACTCCAACTAAAGGCTATCGAACAAGAACAAATAAACGTACTGACAATATGCGCGTCAGTCGTCGTCCAGCGAATAAGAGGTAATAGATATGGCACGTTCAGTTAAAAAAGGACCATTCATCGATGCACACTTGGCTAAGAAAGTTGAAGTTGCTTCAGGTAATCGAGATCGTAAACCAATTAAAACGTGGTCAAGAAGATCTACGATCTTACCTAACTTCATTGGCCTTACCATTGCAATACATAATGGCAAGCAACATGTACCTGTATTGATTACAGAAAACATGATTGGACATAAATTAGGCGAATTCGCATTAACAAGAACCTTTAAAGGTCACGCTGCTGATAGAAAGGCGAAGGTATAAAAATGGCTACTGAAGTTTCAGCTGTTCTTAAAGGCGTTCGTTTATCACCTCAAAAAGCAAGATTAGTTGCTGATTTAGTAAGAGGAAAAAAAGTAGACTACGCACTCAATATTCTTAATTTCAGCCCAAAAAAAGGTGCTGAAATTATTAAGCGAGTTGTGGAGTCCGCAATTGCAAATGCTGAACACAATAATGGGGCTGATATAGATGAATTGTTTATCAAAACAATTTATGTAGATAAAGGCATTATTTTAAAACGTATCCGTGCTCGCGCTAAAGGCCGTGCAGGGAAAATCACAAAACCAACTTGTCACATTAAAGTGACAGTGGGTAACTAAAGAGAAAAAATATGGGTCAAAAAATTCATCCAATTGGTTTCCGCTTAAGTGTTCAAAAAAATTGGACATCACGTTGGTATGCTAATAGTAAAAATTTCCCCGCGATGTTGAACAATGATATCAAGGTTAGGGAATTTTTAAATAAGAAATTAGCAAATGCTGCAGTAAGTAAAATTCTTATTGAGCGTCCAGCTAAAAATGCAAAGATTACAATTTATTCAGCAAGACCTGGCATTGTAATTGGGAAAAAAGGTGAAGATATTGAAACATTAAGATCAAGTTTACAAGCGCTTATGGGTGTTCCAGTTCACTTGAACATTGAAGAAGTGCGTAAACCAGAAATCGACGCTACGCTTATTGCACAAAGTATCGCCCAACAATTAGAAAAGCGTGTGATGTTTAGACGTGCAATGAAAAGAGCAATGCAAAACGCGATGAGACTTGGTGCTCAAGGTATTAAGATTATGAGTTCTGGTCGTTTAAATGGTATCGAAATTGCAAGAACAGAATGGTATAGAGAAGGCAGAGTACCTCTTCATACACTCAGAGCTGATATTGACTACGGCGTTGCCGAAGCAAAAACAACATATGGAATTATTGGTATTAAAGTATGGGTCTTTAAAGGCGAGTTATTTGAAGACAACTCAAAAGATGCTTCACAATCATTAGATGCTGCAAATCCAGCAATTGAAAAAACAGCTGAAGAAAAAAAACCAAGAAAACCAAGAGTTAAAAAAGAAGAAACAACGGCACAAGAGCCAGAAAAAAAAGTGAGAAAGTCGAGGGCTAAAGATGTTACAACCGGCTAGACAAAAATTTCGTAAGATGCAAAAAGGCCGAAATAAAGGCATTGCTACGACAGGAAATAAAGTAAGTTTTGGGGACTTCGGTTTGAAGGCTATTGGACGTGGTCGTCTAACAGCGCGTCAAATTGAAGCTGCACGTCGAGTGATGACACGTCACATTAAACGTGGTGGCCGTGTATGGATTCGTATTTTCCCAGATCAACCAATATCAAAAAAACCTGCTGAAGTTCGTATGGGTAACGGTAAAGGTAGTACCGAGTACTACGTAGCTCAGATCCAGCCAGGAAAAATGTTATATGAAATGGACGGAGTAACTGAAGCATTAGCGAGAGAAGCATTTAAGTTAGCAGCAGCTAAGCTTCCAATCGAAACAACCTTTATTACTCGTCATATCGGAGGCTAATATGAAAACAGCTGATTTAAGAAAAAAGACAACCGAAGAATTAGGTGCCGAGTTATTAGATTTAAGAAGAGCTCAGTTCTCATTGAAAATGCAATTGGCAACTCAACAATTAAACAAAGTTGATCAGATTGCGAAAATTAAACGTGATATCGCAAGAGTTAAAACAGTTCTTGGCGAGAAAGTTAAACAGGCTTAAATATGACTGATACAAAAAAAGTTGTTAGAACCTTTACGGGCAGAGTTGTTAGCGACAAGATGGATAAAACAGTAACTGTATTGGTTGAAAGAAAAGTAAAACATCCTTTGATTGGCAAAGTGATTGTTAAGTCGAATAAATTTCATGCTCATGATGAAAAAAATGAAAGCAAGGAAGGTGATTTGGTTGTTATTACAGAAAATCGTCCTATTTCAAAAACTAAGACATGGGTCGTTAGTAAAATAGTTACAAAGGCAGTTCAAGTTTAGTATTAAGAAGTTGAGATTAAGAAGTAAATAGCATATAATGCGAGACTTTTTTGGGGTTCATAAACTATAAGTTTATAAGCTAACCCCCCAATACTGACCGTAGTATATCGGCTAATTTAAAAGCTGGATATAGTAATAACGGATTAAGTTGGAGATAAATTCATGATTCAAATGCAGTCAAGATTAGAAGTTGCTGACAATACTGGCGCACGTTCAGTAATGTGTATTAAGGTATTGGGCGGCTCAAAACGACGTTATGCAAGTATTGGTGACATTATCAAAGTAAGTATTAAAGACGCAGCTCCTAGAGGAAGAGTAAAAAAGGGAGAGGTTTATAGTGCAGTTGTTGTGAGAACAGCAAAAGGCGTTAGAAGACCTGATGGTTCTTTAATTAAATTTGATGCAAATGCAGCCGTTCTTTTAAACAGTAAGTTTGAACCTATTGGAACACGTATATTTGGACCTGTGACTCGCGAATTGAGAACAGAACGGTTCATGAAGATTGTTTCATTAGCACCAGAAGTTTTATAGGAGTATACGGATGAATAAGATTCGTAAAGGTGACAAAGTCGTTTTAAATACAGGTAAAGACAAAGGTAAGCAAGGCGTTGTTTTAAGTGTACTAAAAACAGGCCATGTTGTGGTTGAGGGTTTAAATATGGTGAAAAACCATACCAGACCTAATCAAGCTAAAAATATTCAAAGTGGAATTGTAAGTAAAGAAGTGCCACTTAAT
>DAISHL010000264.1:0-3707 GCA_036822555.1 Bacteroidota bacterium
TCCGTTGAGCCAGTTGATATAGTTCTTCTCTACGAATTTAAAGAACTGAGTGTTTGCATCCGCTTTCAGCATCACAAGTATATCTTTCATGCTCTTATCCCGCACCTTATCAAGCTCAAGTTCCCAGTAAACAAGTTTTTTGTATACATCTGCCCATTCGCTCCAAGATAAATTGTCGTTCAGTGTTACCCCGATCTGACCAAACTCTTTGCGGTACTCTGTATTTGTCTTCTCAGAAACAAGACGCTTATTGTCGAGGGCTTTATTCAGAGAAAGAAGTATTTGATTCTGGTTAACAGGTTTGATCAGATAATCTGCGATCTTCCCTCCAATGGCGTCTTCCATGATGTGTTCTTCCTCACTTTTGGTGATCATGATCACCGGAAGTCCGGCCTGCATCTGTTTGATCTTAACCAATGTTTCGAGACCAGATAATCCTGGCATATTTTCATCGAGCAATACTGCACTGATGGAATTGTTCTCTTTTACTATATCCAATGCTTCTTCTGCACAGCATGCTGTAACCACTTCGTAGCCTTTGCCATTGAGGAACAGGATGTGTGGTTTAAGAAGATCTATTTCATCATCAGCCCAAAGAATGGTAATTTTGTCCATAAGATTAGATATATTACAAATAACGTATTAAATTTAAATTAATTATAGGTATTAACAGAATTTTAGAGCAAAAATGACCAAGAACAAACGTAAGATCATCAATGACCCTATCTATGGATTTGTAACTATTCCTGATGATCTGATCTACGACCTGATCAACCATAAATATTTTCAGCGATTAAGGCGTATC
This sequence comes from Bacteroidota bacterium, assembly GCA_036822555.1. GTDB lineage: Bacteria > Bacteroidota > Bacteroidia > B-17B0 > Aurantibacillaceae > Aurantibacillus. The sequence continues at coordinate 806 of DAISHL010000264.1, forward strand.
AAACAATTGGGTCTTACCAATCTGGTCTATCCGGGTGCATTGCATACTCGTTTCCATCATGCAATTGGCGCCATGCATCTGATGCAGGAAGCCCTGTATACCTTGAAGCAAAAAGGGGTTTCCATAACGCCTGAAGAAGAACAGGCTACCCTTATCGCTATTTTATTGCACGACATTGGTCATGGTCCGTTCTCACACGCTCTTGAACATAGCATTGTTACCGGGGTTAGTCACGAAACGGTGAGTAGTTTATTGATGGAAGCACTCAATAAGGAATTCAAAGGCAAACTATCCTTGGCAATAAAGATCTTTAATGATCAGTACAAGAAAAAGTATCTGCATCAATTGGTAAGTTCGCAACTGGATATGGACAGATTGGATTATTTGAAGCGTGATAGTTTTTTTACGGGTGTGAACGATGGTGTTATAAGCAGCGACAGGATCATAAAGATGCTGGATGTAGTGAATAATGAGCTTGTAGTGGAGGTTAAAGGGATCTATAGTATCGAAAAGTTCTTAATTGCTCGCCGATTAATGTATTGGCAGGTATATCTTCATAAAACCGTATTGAGCGCTGAAACGTTGCTGGTTAATATTCTTAAACGAGCCAAGGAATTAAGTGCGTCTGGGACAGATCTTTTTGCCACACCTGTATTTAAGAAATTTTTGGTGAATGATTTTTCAAAGAAGGATTTTGAGAAAGATTCGTCCATTCTTAATGATTTCGCTAATCTTGATGATACGGATATTTCAGCCTCCATAAAAGCTTGGACCAGTTGTGACGACAGGATATTGAGCATGCTGTGCAATAAGTTGATAGAGCGAAAACTGTTGAGAATAGAAATGCAGAGCACACCATTTGCTACGGCTTACAAGAACAAGATCATTGAAAAGGTAATGCAAAAGTATAAACTTGGCAGAAAGGAAACAGGCTATCTGGTGATCAATGACAGTGTGAACAATAGCGCTTATTTGGCCAGTAAGTTCAAAATAAATATTCTTATGAATGATGGCAGACTGATGGATGTTGCGGAAGCAAGTGATCAGCTGAATTTGCAAAAGCTAAGTCAAACAGTCACCAAGCATTTTCTTTGTTACCTAAAGGATATTGAAGTATAAAAAAAAGAGGCCGAAGCCTCTTTTTTTATTTAAAGTCGATCAACTCAACATAAAATACCAACCATGCATTTGGAGGAATTGCGCCCGGATAACCGCGTTCGCCATATCCTAAATGTGGAGGGATGATCAATTTTGCTTTTCCACCTGGTTTAAGCAATTGTAAACCTTCTGTCCAACCCGGGATCACTTGATTCAAACCATATTCAATTGGCTGTCCGCGTTGAATAGAACTGTCAAATATCTTTCCATCAAGAAACTTACCTTCGTAGTGAACTTTAACAGTGCTTGTTGCGCTTGGATTGTTTCCAGTTCCTTCCTTTTCCATGATGTAATACAATCCACTTTGTGTCTTTTGTGCACCCTTGGTGAGTTCAGTCAACATTTTTTCGTCAGCAGCTTTTTGAGCAGCTAATTTTTCTTCCATTTTCTTGCTGAAATTAGCTTTTTCTGTTTCAAACACCTTTGCAGCATCAAAACCTTCAGCCTCTTTACCTTTGCGCAAGATCACTAATTTATTGATCACGTCGCCTTGTTTGATAGAGTCAACAACGTTCTGACCGGTAATTACATGTCCGAATACTGTATGTTTACCATCTAGCCAATCTGTTTTCACATGGGTGATAAAGAATTGAGAACCATTTGTTCCAGGGCCAGCATTAGCCATGCTTAGGATACCCGGACCTGTATGTTTCAAAGACTCATCAATTTCATCTGGAAATTTATACCCAGGGTCACCTGTACCTGTTCCTAATGGGCATCCACCTTGAATCATGAAGTTTGGAATAACACGGTGAAATTTGATACCGTCGTAATAAGGAGTTCCTGCAGGTTTTGCAGTATTTGTTATAGTACCTTCTGCCAAGCCAACAAAATTAGCTACGGTCATAGGTGTTTTTTTGTGTTCAAGTACAGTATAAATATCGCCTTTGCTTGTTTCAAATTTGGCATAAATACCATCGGGTTGTTTGCTTAAGAATTCCTGATCCATTTTACTGATTTTTATTTTTTGTTTCTTTTGCGCTATTGCCCCAAAACTTAGGGTGCCAATTGCAGCAATGAGTAGGGCTATTTTTTTCATGTGTTTATTTTTTACTTAAGATTTACAATAATATTGCCAAAAATTAGTGATTATGTCCATCATTTGGTCCGTGTTGTTGTGGTTGCTGACCTGTAGTTATGTCAATCAATTCAACATCAAACACCAAAGTTGAGAATGGAGGGATAGGACCCTGACCTCTTGGACCATAACCAATGGTTGAAGGCACAATGAGCTTTGCTTTTCCGCCTTTGGCCATTAACTGCAAACCTTCTGTCCAGCCCGGAATAACTTGATTCAAAGGGAATTCAACAGGCTGACCGCGATCAACAGAACTGTCAAAAGTGGTTCCATCTAATAATTTTCCTGTGTAGTGTACCTTAACGATATCATTAGCTGTTGGTTTAGCGCCTGACCCTTTTTTAGTTTCAATGTAGATCAATCCTGAGGCAGTTGCCATTTGGCTGATCTTATTATCAGTCAGATATTTTTCACGGTCGTTCTTTTCTTTTGCCTCCATCTCACGCATGGCCGCTTCTTGTTCAGCCATTTGTTTCTTTTGATTTTCTTCTACTTCTTGTTTGCTAACTACATCTTTAATGGCAAATACACCTTTTAAGTATGTTCCAGGCGAAATCCCTTTAGGAAGTTCGTTCATGCACATAGTTTTCATAAAGAGAGAGTCTGCGGGATTGATAAAGGCAGCACTGTCACCTTCATGCATCATCATGAATCCTTCCTCAAATG
>DAISHL010000265.1:0-3689 GCA_036822555.1 Bacteroidota bacterium
ACTTTTATAGATTTTTATTATTAGTTTTTATTTAAATTTAAAACCGTTTTAGAATGTTAAAAATGAGATCAAAATAAATTTACAGATCAAATAATTAATTCAAAGAAGCCAATTGTTCTTCAAGGGTTTTAATTTTTGATAGGGCATCAGATTCTTTTTTACGTTCTAAGGCCACCAATTCAGGTTTGGCATTATTCACGAATTTTTCATTCGCTAGTTTTTGTTGTACACTTTTTAAGAATCCCTTGTTGTATTCTAACTCTTTTGTAATCCTGGATCTTTCTTCATCTGCATTGATATTGGAATTCAATGGAATAAAGAATTCAGTATTGTGAATGACAAAACTCAAAGCGCCATCGATCTTTTCTTTTGAATAATTGTATTCAGATAAATTCGCGAGCTTAATCACCACAGTATCAAAAGTTGAATGTGCAGCTTCTGATTTTTCGGTTAATGAAAGTTTATCCTTTGGCGAAAGTTGTTTTTGTGCTCTTACATTTCTCACCATTGTCACAAGCTCTTTGCATACCTCAAATTCCGCAAGGAGTTGTGAGTTTACGGTTCCTGCCTTTGGCCATGCAGCAACAATACAGCATTCTTTGTCTTGTCGTTCAGTTATCAAATGCCAGATCTCTTCTGTAATGAAAGGCATCCATGGGTGCATCACGGTTAAAAGTTTTTCGAGATACGATATGGTGCTTTCGTATGTTTGTTTATCAATTGGCTGAGCCTTACCATCAATGAATTCGGGTTTAATGGCTTCCAGATACCATGCACAAAAATCATCCCAAACCAGCTTGTATGTTGCCATTAAGGCGTCACTCATTCTGTATTTACTGTAATGATCATTGATGATGAGCAATTGTTCATTCAGTCTGTGTTCGAACCATTCGATTGTAGATCTTTGCGCAGTTGATTGAGGAACATCGCCAACTTCAAACACTTTGATCAAGCGGAATGCATTCCAAACCTTGTTGGCAAAATTTCTGCCTTGTTCACAAAAGCTTTCATCAACTAAAAGGTCGTTACCAGCAGGGGAACTCAATACCATCCCAACACGACCTCCATCTGCACCGTATTTTGCGATCAGATCCAATGGGTCTGGACTGTTGCCCAAACTCTTGCTCATCTTTCTTCCAAGCTTATCTCGCACTATGCCGGTTAGATATACATTGGTGAATGGTTTTTGTCCGGTATACTCTTTGCCTGCAATGATCATTCTCGCAACCCAGAAGAAAAGGATCTCTGGTGCAGTTACAAGGTCATTGGTAGGGTAATAATACTTAAGGTCTTCATTGGCTTTATCCCATCCTTTTTTTACGATATCAGCATCAAATACTGTGAGTGGCCATAACCATGATGAGAACCAGGTGTCAAGCACGTCTTCGTCTTGTTTGAGCTCTTCAACGGTAACTGAAGGATTTACTGCTTTTAATTTTTCTAGAGCTTCATTTTTAGATTTGCAAACAACGGTATTGCCTTTTGCATCGTACCAGGCAGGTATGCGCTGACCCCACCACAACTGACGGCTGATACACCAGTCGTGTACGTTTTCCATCCAATGCTTGTAGGTATTGATGAATTTATCTGGAATAAGTTTAACCTCATTATTCAATACGGCATCCAAAGCTGGTTTAGAGATCTTATCCATTTTCAGGAACCATTGCATGGATAACTTTGGTTCAATTACAGCATCGGTTCTTTCGCTATGTCCAACTTTGTTCTTAATTGTTTCAACCTTCATCACATGACCTTGTTCCTGCAGATCTTTAATGATCTGTTTACGGCAGGCAAATCGATCCATTCCAACATAAATGGTGGCAGCTTCACTGATTTTGCCATCGGCTGTTAATCCATCAACTACCGGCAACTTGTGCTTAAGTCCAAGATTGTAATCGTTGATGTCATGTGCGGGAGTTACTTTTAAGGCACCTGTACCAAATTCTTTATCAATGTAATCATCATAGATGATCGGCACCTCCTTATTGATCAGAGGTATAATGGCAAATTTTCCTTTCAGATGCGCATAGCGTTCGTCCTCCGGGTGAACACATACAGCGGTATCGGCCATAATTGTCTCCGGACGAGTGGTAGCAATGGTTATAACTTCGTTGCTATCTTTTATCTTGTAGTTGATATAAACAAGTTGACTATCCTTTTCCTTATAGATCACCTCCTCATCGCTCACAGCAGTTAGCCCCTGAGGGTCCCAGTTCACCATTCGCACACCTCTGTATATTTGACCTTTATTGTAAAGATCAATGAATACATCCAACACCGCATCACTAAGATCATCTTGCATGGTGAATTTTGTACGGTCCCAATCGCAAGATGCGCCAAGCTTTTTTAATTGTTCTAAAATTATTCCGCCGTATTTCTCTTTCCAATCCCAAGCGTGCTTTAAAAATTCTTCTCTAGTAAGATCGGTCTTCTTGATCCCTTTTTCTTTTAGGAGGGCAACTACTTTTGCTTCAGTTGCAATACTTGCATGATCGGTTCCCGGAACCCAACAGGCATTGAATCCAAGCATTCTGGCCCTGCGGATCAATACATCCTGAATGGTATTATTAAGCATGTGTCCCATGTGCAGTACACCGGTCACATTTGGTGGAGGAATGACAATTGTATATGGAGTTTTAGAACTATCTGGTTTCGACGAGAAAAAATTATTGTTCATCCAATATGGATACCATTTCGCCTCAGCATCTTTTGGATTGTATGTTTTACTGATCTCCATTGAGAAATGTTATTTTGTTAAATTTCGTAAAATTACATAAAGTATTCCAGTATCAGCTATCTTTATGGCACGATTTTTAGTATCTTTACTAAGTAAATTTAAACCAACAAAAAATTAAAGTATCATGAAAAAAATTGTATTAACCTTAGGATTATTTGCAGGCTTATCAACCTTTGGATTTGCCCAGGAACACAGTGCAAACGATGGTCACAACCATGCAACAACTCAGCAGCCAACTGCTCCTGCAAGTACTGCAGATATTAAAATGGATAAATTAGTGCATGACTATGGAAATGTCCAACAAGGTGGTAATGGAGAATGTGAATTTAAATTTACAAACAACGGTAAAGAGCCATTAGTGATCACAAACTGTTTAGGTAGCTGCGGATGTACAGTTCCACAATGTCCTAAAGAACCAATATTGCCAGGTAAAAGTGGTGTTATTAAAGTGAAATATGATACAAACCGTATTGGTGGTATCTACAAAACTGTAACAGTTAACTCTAACGCAAAAAGTGGTGTTGTTACATTAACTATCAAAGGTAATGTAGAAGCAAAGCCGGTAGAAGAAACATTCCCTTCGAACAAAACATCTGAAGGTGCTCCAGTAGAGAAGAAAGGTTAATCTTTAATTAATTAGATCTTATGAAAAAATTATTTTATAGCATGTTCATGGCCTTTGGTTTAACATTGGCTGTAAATGCTCAGGAATCTGTAATTCCAAATCCTGATCCTAACGCTCCTGAAATGAAGTTTGAATCAGAAGTTATTGATTTCGGTGTTGTGGATTATGATGCGAATGGTGTTAGAGAGTTCAAATTCACCAATGTGGGTAAAACTCCTTTGACCATTACGGCTGTTACTGCTGAATGCGGTTGTACAACCACAACCATTGATGGTAAGCAAGGTTGGCCTTCAGAGCCTAATCTTCCTGGTTAAAGTGGAGTGATCA
>DAISHL010000266.1:0-3686 GCA_036822555.1 Bacteroidota bacterium
ACGTAAAGAACAATAACAGAGCGAAATACTTCTCCTACATAGCTTTACTGACCTGGTTGGGTGTCATTTCTTGCAAACCACGCAAGAACACTGTGCAAACTACTGAAACAAAAACAGAAGTTACGGGATCTTCAGAAACTATTGGATTAAATTTAGGCAATAAAGCCCCTGATATCACTGGAAAATCACCCACCGATTCACTGATCACACTTTCATCACTTAAAGGCAAGTTAGTGCTTATTGATTTTTGGGCCAGCTGGTGTGCACCATGCCGAATGGAAAACCCGCACGTAGTTAAAACCTACATGTATTACAAAGACAAGAATTTTAAGAACGGAAAAGGCTTTACCGTGTTTGGCGTTTCACTGGATGAGAAACGCGATAGCTGGAAAACTTCCATTAAAAAGGATAATTTATCGTGGCCTTATCATGTTAGTGACCTCAGAGGATGGAATAATGAAGTGGCACTGAAATACGGTGTTAACTCAATTCCTTATAATTACCTGATCAACGGAGAAGGCCTGATCATTGGAAAGAACCTAAGGGGCGAAGAATTGATGAACACACTTGAAAAATATATTGCGGAATAATGCGTTACTGTTGGCTAATCATATTTGTATTTGTAATAAGTACCAGTCTTGCGCAAACTCCCACTATCAAGGCAGGAGATAATGCACTGACATTTGTATTGAATCTGCCTAACAACGGCATGCAAGGTTTTTCAAAGCCTTACATGAACAAAGTTGTTCTACTCCATTTTTACAGTACCAATTTGAGTAAATCCACCTTTTACAATAAACCCTTTAACCGTTTGGCCAAGCGCTACAAGAACGCCATTTACCGTACCGGTGATGGTTTTGAGGTTGTATCCATTGCTGTACAAAGTGATAAAAGTGCATGGATGGAAGGCATCAAATACGATACATTAAATGATGTGATCAATGGAATTGCCGTGCGAGGATACAATGATGATGTATGTAAGAAATATGGCATCACTTCTTTACCTACAGATATTCTGATCGATGAAAAAGGTGGGGTTGCTGCCGTGAATCCCAAGATCACCTTGATCGAAGATATCCTTGATTCTAAAAAGAATTTTCAGCCAGTGAAGAAGGATGTGGTAGGAACCCTGGCCTATTCTTCTAACAGTAGCGATTTCTATAAGTATGCCAAGTTATATTTATTCAATGCTTATGGAGATTCAATTGCAAGAACCATTACGGATGACAAAGGAAAATTCACATTCAGCGAAATAAAACTGAATCAGGATTTTATTCTGAAGGTTGATAATGGTGCCGATATCATGGTGTCTGACCCTATTGCCATATACAATTACAAAGGAGAAAAGGTAATGGAATCAAAAACTGCCGAGAATGGTTTTGTATTCTATATACCTTCGAACTTCAGTCATAAGATCACTGATGGATATGACGATGGTACCATGGAAGGCCGGATCGATCAGATCGACATCAACAAACATCTTGCCTTTAAACCCGGTGGAATGGAACTGTCTCCTAAGGACGAGATCGAATTGAAAAGTATTTTGGAAAGCCTGAACAAGAACAAATCACTCATGGTAGATGTTACGGGCCATGCTTCCACGAAATTGAATTCTGCCGCAGCTCTTACCCTATCTGCCAAACATGCCAATGCCGTGAAGAATTATCTTGTTAAAAAAGGAGTCACTTCTAACCGCATCAAAGTATATTCACGCGGAAACGAAGAGCCTTTGAACGATTGCAGCCCCCCTCAAACCTGCCCTGATGCCGAACATGCTAAAAATCAACGTATCGAATTCAGGATCTATAAGGATTAAAACCTGACAGATTAGCCTTTTTACGGTTTGGCAAAATAATTGATAGAAAGGGGTATAAAATAGTCCTAAAACATGGAGAATACTGATAATACAGGCAATAACCAGGAGGTTAATGGTGGTTCTGATTTTGAACAAACTGACAATTTGAACCAAAACGATGTTAAAACTGACGAAAGTGCAGAAAACACAGAGCAATCGGATGCAAAGGGAGAAGACCTTCAAACCAAAGTGAATGACCTGAACGACAAATACCTTCGATTGTATTCGGAATTCGATAACTTCCGCAAAAGAACCATCAAAGAAAAATCTGACCTGCTAAAAACAGCGGGTGAAGATGTTTTAAAAGCTATCCTACCGGTGATCGATGATTTTGAGAGAGCAATTAAGGCTAATGAGAACGTAACAGAAGTTGAGCCTATCAAAGAAGGTGTACATTTGATCTACAACAAACTAAAACATGTGACCCAGCATAAGGGCTTAACTTCCTTTGAAACAAAAGGTGAGGTATTTAACGATGACCTGATGGAAGCCATCACTCATGTGCCGGCACCTAGCGAAGAGCTTAAAGGGAAGGTTATTGACGAGATAGAGAAAGGATATAAATTGGGAGATAAAGTGATACGATTTGCCAAAGTTGTTGTTGGCAGTTAATTTAATTGAAGAACAATGTCAAAGCGCGATTATTACGAAATATTAGGTGTTTCAAAGGGTGCCAGTGAAGATGAGATCAAAAAGGCATACCGCAAACTTGCCATTAAATACCATCCCGATAAAAACCCCAATGATAAATCTGCCGAAGATAAATTCAAGGAAGCGGCAGAGGCGTATGAGGTGTTAAGCAACCCTGAGAAAAAACAACGCTATGATCAATTTGGTCATGCCGGTGTTGGAGGTGCTGCAGGTGGCGGTGCAGGCGGTTTTGGCGGCATGAACATGGATGACATCTTTAGTCAGTTCGGAGATATCTTCGGTGGATCCTTTGGATTTGGCGGTGGTGGATCTCGTGGTGGCAGACGTGTGAACAGGGGAAGCAACCTGCGCGTAAAGGTGAAATTGAATTTATCGGAGATCGCTAATGGCGTTGAAAAGAAAATAAAGGTAAATAAACAGGTGGCCTGCGGAACATGCAGTGGCAGCGGTGCAAAGAATGGGAATTTTGATACCTGTAAGATCTGTAATGGCTCCGGAGTTATCACTCGTATACAGCAAACCATGCTGGGTGCCATGCAAACACAAACAACCTGTAATGGTTGCCATGGTGAAGGTAAAACTGTGAGAGATAAATGCGGAACGTGTTATGGAGAAGGTGTGGTAAGAGGCGAAGAAACCATTTCAATAAACATACCTGCAGGTGTGGCAGATGGCATGCAGTTGAACGTAAGCGGTAAAGGTAACGCGGCAGTAAGAGGCGGCATTAACGGTGATCTAATTGTATTGATAGAGGAAGAAGAACATCCGCAATTGAAACGTGAGGGACAGCATTTGGTTTACAACCTTAACATAAGCATGCCTGATGCAGCATTGGGAACATCAGTGGAAGTGCCGCTCGTAGAAGGCAAGGCCAAAATAAAAATTGAACCAGGTACACAAAGTGGCAAGGTATTAAGATTAAAAGGCAAGGGATTGCCTGATGTGAATAGTTACTATAAAGGTGATCTGATGGTGGAGATCAATGTATATACACCAACCAATTTATCGAACGAAGAAAAGAAAATGATGGAGCAATTGAGGGACTCTAAGAACTTTAAACCCAACCCTTCCAAGAACCAAAAAAGTTTCTTCGAACGCATGAAGGACTATTTTGATTGATCTTGTGAAGTCAAAACAATATTCAAATAAAGAATGTAATTGACCTCAATAAATAAATTTA